>JAAAPG010000029.1 GCA_009908405.1 Alphaproteobacteria bacterium
AATCGCGCCCCGGCGATCCGCCAGAACCGACGCGACACGCGGCAGCGCCACGCGTGACATGATGAAATACAGCACCACCATCGCCACGACCAGCCAGAAGATCTGGTTCGAGAAGGTGGTCACATCCAATTGGGGCATACCCGGCCCCGAAGCGGCAGTCTCTGCCATATCATCCCCCTAACCCCGGAAAACACCGGCGAGGCGCATCCGCGCCCCGCCAGCCGTAAGGATACGTCGGGACGTTCTTAGACCGCGAACATCAGCAGCAGCGCGACGAGGAACGAGAAGATCCCCAGTGCTTCTGCGAATGCGATGCCGATGAACAGGAACGCGGTCTGGCCAGCAGCGGCCGACGGGTTGCGCAGCGCGCCTGCCAGGTAGTTGCCGGCAACGTGGCCCACACCGATCCCTGCACCGCCCATGCCCAAGCATGCGAGGCCAGCACCGATATAAGCGCCCATTTGTACGATATCGCCTTCCATAGTCGTCTCTCCTTACGTTGGAATTGGCTGGGTTGGTTTCAGACCGTCGCGCCCTTAGTGAGCCGGGTGCAGCGCGTCTTTCAGGTAGACGCAGGTCAGAATGGTGAACACATAGGCCTGGATCACGGCCACAAGCAGTTCCAGCGCGTAAAGCGCGGTCACCGCCAGGATGGGAAGGAAGAAGAAGGCGCCCAGTGCGGCAGCAAAGCCCGCGAACACCTTGGCCACGGCGTGCCCGGCCATCATCGCACCCGCAAGACGAATGGAGTGGCTGACGGGGCGCACGAAGTAGGAAATCACCTCGATCAGTGCCAGAACCGGGCGCAGGGCCAAGGGCGCGCTGCTGACCCAGAACAGTTTCAGGAAGGTCGTGCCATGCAGGATGAACCCCAGCGCCGTGACCGACAGGAACACGGTAAAGGCCAGAACCGCCGTGACCGCGATATGCGACGTCGTGGTGAAGGCGAACGGGATCAGGCCCAGAAGGTTCGCGAACAGAACGAACATGAACAGGGTGAAGATATAGGGGAAGAAGCGCACGGCGTCATGGCCCGCGACATCTTCGATCATCTTGTAGATGAAGCCATAGGTCATTTCCGCCGCCGATTGCGCGCGGCTGGGGACCATGGCACGCCCGCGCGCGCCGAACACCATCAGCGCAGAGGCGGCCAGAACGGTCAGCGCCATCCAGAGCGTGACATTGGTCGGCGTGTACCACGACACGTCGCCACCAAAGAGCGATTCAACCCGAAACTGGTCCATGGGCTTGATGACAAGGCCGCCACTTTCTTCTGCCACAGGTCTAGTCCTTCTTCTGGTCGCCCGCGTGCGGCGGGGTCGATTTATCTGTCGTCACGCCCAATTCCTGGGCAGACCGGAGCATTGTCCGCACACCGGCGGCGAAGCCCAGCAAAGTAAAAATCACCAGAAACAGCGGAATTGTGCCAAACAGCCAATCCAAACCGTACCCGATGCCGGCCCCAAGCAGCAGGCCGGTAACAAGTTCGATCACCATGCGCCACCCTACTTGGGCCATCGAATGATGATCCTGCGCGACCGGCTTCGGGTCATGCTTGGCCCGAACCTGCGAAATGCGTGTTTCGAGTGCCTTGAGGCGCTCCCGCTTTTCGCTGTCGGTCATGACCTCACCCGGTTGCAAGTTGCGCGCAAGCTATGCACAGCCGCGCACAGAGTCAAGCTGGCAAACGCGCGAAGCCTTGGAACATAAGGGACTGAAATCACTATGTTTTGCCGCAACCTTAATTTCCGCTGCACCCCCAACCGGGCGGAATTCGCGCTTGCAGCATATTCAACCGAACAGTTGACCTTTGCGCCCGCGCGCTGGACAAGAGGGCATGACCACCGCCGATCCCCCATCGCTGGACATTGTGTTCACAGCCCTTGCCGACCCCACGCGGCGGACCATCCTGACGATGCTGCTGGAAGACGACATGGCCGTGACCGACGTGGCCGACCCGTTCGACATGTCTCTGGCCGCGATCTCGAAGCATTTGCGCATTCTGGCGGGGGCGGGGCTGATAAGCCAGGAAAAGCGCGGGCGCGTGACATGGTGCAAGCTGGAACCCGACGCGCTGCGCGCGGCGTCGGTCTGGATGCAGGGCTTCGGGCAGTTCGAGCCGGTCAATCTGGACGCGTTCGAGCGGTTTCTGGCGCAGGAGCTTGCGGACCCCGATCCTGACGCGCATTCAGCCAGTTGATCACCAACGCCACGCAGATCACCGCCGCGCCGACCAGTTCCGCCGTGAAGCTGGGCCAGAACAGTGCGACGATGGCGGGTAGCATAACCACTCGCAGGGCCGCTTTCATCGGGCCGAACAGGTAGCCCTCGATCGCGGCGGCAAAGGCGATCAGGCCAAGCGCGGCGGTAAAGCCGGTCCACAGCACATGCGGCAGCGGACCGCCATAGATCAGTTCCGGGTTGAACACCATGAAGGCCGGGATCAGATACAAGCCCTTGGCAAATTTCCACGCCTGAACACTGGTTTCCATGGGTTTCGCACCCGCAATCGCCGCGCCCGCGAACCCTGCCAGCGCGACCGGCGGCGTGACGTTGCTATCCTGAGAATACCAGAACACCACCAGATGCGCGATCAGCAGCGGGATGCCGAATTCATTGTGCAGCGCCGGGCCGACCAGCACGATCAGCACGATATAGCTGGCCGTCACCGGCAGCCCAAGGCCCAGGATCAGCGACGCGATCAGCACCAGAATTAGTGCAATCACGATATTGCCGCCCGACAACGCCACCATCATGGAGCTGAATTTCAGCCCAAGCCCGGTCAGGCCGACAACGCCGACGATGATCCCCGCCACCGCGCAGGCAATCGACACCGCGACCGCGTTGCGCGCGCCCAGTTCCAGCGAGCCGAAGACCACATCAACCCCGCGCAGCAGGGACTCTTTTACCCGCGCGCCCGTCACCGGGCCGGTGGCATAAAGCGCCCAGACCCCGCGCAGCCCCGCCATGGCCAGCACCGACAGGATGGCCCAAAACCCCACCCGCATGGGAGAGATGTTGTTGACCAGCAGCACGATCAGCACCACCAGCGGAACGATGAATTGCCAGCCCGCCGCCAGCACCGTGCGCACAACGGGCAGTTCCGATGCATCGAGGCCACGCATCCCCTGTTTCATCGCGACGATATGCACGAACAGGTACACCGTGCCCAGGTACAGGACCGCCGGGAAGATGGAGACGAGGACAATCTCGATATACGGAATCCGCGTGTATTCGGAAATCAGGAACGCGCCTGCCCCCATCAGGGGCGGCGTGATCTGCCCGCCGGTGGAGGCCGCGGCCTCGACCCCGCCCGCCTGCGCGGGGCGGTAGCCCAGTTTCTTCATCAGCGGGATGGTGAAGGCGCCCGTGGTCACGACATTGGCAATGGCAGACCCGCTGATCGACCCCATGCCCGCGCTGGCAATCACGGCCGCTTTCGCGGGTCCACCGGGTTTGCGCCCGGTGGCGGCAAAGGCGAGGTCGATGAAGAACTTGCCCGCGCCGGTTTTCTCCAGGAACGCGCCGAACAGGACGAACATGAACACATAGGTCGCGGCCACGCCCAGCGGCAGGCCGAAAATGCCTTCCTGCCCAAGGTATAGCTGGCCCACCAACCTGTCCACGCTGGCGCCCCGGTGGGATAGCAGGCCGGGCATCCAGTCGCCCAGCCACGGCAGCGCGCCGCGTGATCCGGCCAGCGCGTACAGGATGGCGATCACCCCGATAATGGTCAGGCCAAGCCCCACGGCGCGGCGGCTGGCTTCCAGCACCGCGACGGTGCAGATAATGCCCACCACGATATCGGCCTGCGACCACCAGCCCGCGCGGGCGATGATGTCGTCCAGGAACCAGATGATGTAGAATCCGCTCAGGAAGGATGCCGCGAGAAACGCGCCGTCGATGATCCACGCCCACCATGTGCGGCGGCGGCTTTGACCCGTGATCGGGAACAGCAGAAAGGCCAGGAACAGGATGAACCCCAGGTGCGCCGGGCGCTGGTAGAACAGGCCCAACGGCTGAATGCCTGCGGTGTATAGCTGGAACAGCGACAGCGCGATGCCGGTCAGCGTGATCGCCCACAGCACGTAGCGCGGCTGGACCGCATCGGCAGAGCGCATGGTTTCCGGGATCACGTCTTGCGGGGAGGACTGCGACATATGAACGGTTCCGCTCTGGTTAATCGGGACGCACCCGCAAGGTAACAAGACGATTGGCAGCAAGGGCTGACAGGTCGACTTGGCCCGCCGCGCCGGTCAGTTCATGGCCGACACGCGCAGGGCCAACGCGCAGGGGCAGGCCACCGGGGGGCATGGCTTCGTCAATCGCGACAATCCAGTAACCGCCACCCTGTGCCGGGACAACGCGGCCACGACCCGCGACCTCGCCCAAGCCTGCCGCGTAGTCGTGCAGGTAGCTGCGCACCAGCGTCAGCCTGTTGTCACGCGCGGCAAAGCAATCGGCCACGGCCCCGCCGGTGACGGAATGCGCCCATGACAGGCAAATTTCTGCCCCGGCAAATGGCAGTTCCGCGATCGGCGCGCCGTCCGTGGAGACCACTTGCAAGACGTCATCCGCCTGCGCGGGCATGGCAAGGAAAAGGGCGGCCAAAGCAGGCCGCCCCAAACCGCGCCACATCACGGACGCTGGCGGTCCTGCACATCGGCGCCCACTTCTTCCAGGTAGCGCAGCGCGCCGGGGTGGAAGGGGATGGGCGTGGCGGCTGTCGAAAACTCCAGCGTGGTGTCGTTGGCCGCCGGGTGAATGGCGATCAGCTCGTCCACGTTTTCATACATCGCCTTGGTGATGTTGTAGGCCAGCTCCTCGTCCATGTCTTCATGCACGATCAGCACGTTGGGGGTAGAGATGGTCGGCACCGCCATGTCCATGCCCTCGTACAAGCCCGCGCGCAGGGTGTAGGGGGCGAAAACCGGCTGCACCTCGACCGCGGCGGCGATCTGGTCGCTGGCCATCGGCACCATGGCGATGTCACGCGTGGTCGCAAGGTTCAGGATGGAGGATGTGGGCGGCCCCACGCTCCAGAAGCCTGCATCAATATCACCATCGCGCAGCGCATCAGCGGTTTCGTTGAAGTTCAGGCGCTGTTCGTCGAAATCATCATAGGTGATGCCGTTGGCTTCCAGCAGTGTCTGCGCGCTGACCTCTGTGCCAGAGCCGGGTGCGCCCACGGACACGCGCTTGCCGCGCAGGTCGTCAAGGCTGGAAATGCCGCTATCGGCCAGCGTCACGATCTGCACCGCGTTGGGGTAGATCGACGCCAGCGCGCGCAATTCACCCACCTGACGGCCGTCAAACGCGCCGGTGCCGGTATAGGCGCCATAAACGGTGTCCGCCAAAGCGATCGCGATGTCGCTATCGCCGCGCGCGATCAGCGCCACGTTCTCGACCGACGCACCGGTCACCTCGGCGCTGGCGGATGCGTCCTCGACATGGTTCGAGATCACCTCTGCCAAGCCGCCGCCATAGGGGAAATAGGTGCCCCCGGTGCCACCTGTCGCGATCGACAAGTCCTGCGCGGCGACCGGGGCCGCCATAAGCGCCACCGCGGCAGGCACCGCCAGGCTCCGAAACCCTGTTTTGATTACATCTTTCATGTCGTCTCCTCCTGTTGGGGCTTTGCGCCCACGTATCCCGATACTCCCATTGGGATGACGTATGTCTAGTGCAAATGATCCGATCCGAACAGGTTTTAACAGGATATCAGGACATTCTTGTCGCAGCCCCCTGCCACCGGCGTGGCAGAAATTCGCCAGCGGCCTGCGGCGCGGATGTTTCCCGAAATCCGCGCGGCCT
This sequence comes from Alphaproteobacteria bacterium, assembly GCA_009908405.1. Classification (GTDB taxonomy): domain Bacteria; phylum Pseudomonadota; class Alphaproteobacteria; order Rhodobacterales; family Rhodobacteraceae; genus Roseinatronobacter. The sequence goes on from JAAAPG010000029.1 coordinate 5,815, forward strand.
GTCAGATGCCCGATTGATTGACCCGCGCGGACAATTCGGCAGCCGTTTCGCGGCGCTCGGAATAGCGGTCGACCAGGTAGTCGGCGCGGTCGCGGGTGAGCAGGGTGAATTTCATCAATTCCTCCATCACATCGACAATACGGTTGTAATAGGCGGATGGCTTCATGCGCCCGTCCGCGTCGAATTCCAGGAAAGCCTTGGCGACAGACGATTGGTTGGGGATCGTCAGCATCCGCATCCAGCGTCCCAGGATGCGCATCTGGTTCACCGCGTTGAAGCTTTGCGACCCGCCCGATACCTGCATCAACGCCAATGTCTTGCCCTGCGACGGGCGCACCGCGCCTTCGGAAAGCGGCACCCAGTCGATCTGCGTTTTCATCAGGCCCGTCATCGCGCCATGGCGTTCGGGGCTGGACCAGACCATGCCCTCGGACCACGCGCACAGGTCGCGCAATTCGCGCACCTTGGGGTGGGTGGCGTCCGCGTTGTCATCCACCAGCGGCAGGCCCGACGGGTGGAAAAACCGCACCTCGGCCCCCAGCCGCGTCAGGATGCGCGCGCCTTCTTCCGCGGTCAGGCGGCTGAAAGAGCGCGGCCGCAACGAGCCATAGAGGATCAGGATGCGCGGCGGGTGCGTGCCGAGCGGCGGGGCCAGCAGCCGGTCGCGGTCGATCTGGGCAAAAGCGGGTTCATGCAGTTGCGGGGTGTCGGTCATCTGGTGTCTTTCCTGTGGTCGTGAAGGGCCGCTTCCAGCGTGTCGAGCGCCGCGTCCAGCCGGGCGCGCGGACAGGCGAAATTCAACCGCGCGAAGCCCGCGCCTTGCGGGCCAAAGGCAATGCCGCGCGTGACGGCCCATGCCGCGCGCCCGCGCAAAAACGCCGTCAGCTCGTCCGGGGCCAACCCGAGCGCGCGAAAATCGAGCCAGGCCAGGAACGTGCCTTCCGGCGCGATCAGCGTGACACCCGGCATCTCGGCCAGCCGCGCGCGCAACAGCGCCAGGTTGCCCGCAATGTAGTCCAGCGCCGCGTCCAGCCACGGCCCGCCCTGCGTGTAGGCCGCCTGCATCGCGACAGAGGCGAAGGCGTTGTTCTTGTTCACCGTCAGGCGGCTGTTTTCGGCCTGGAACGCGGCGCGGCGGGCGGGGTCGGCCACCACGGTGAAGGCGGCGCTGCACGCGGCGATGTTGAAGCTTTTGGCAGGCGACAGGCAGGTGATGACATCGGCCGGGTCCGCGACCGACGCGAAGGGCGTATAGCGATGCCCCGCGAATGTCAGATCGCCATGGATTTCGTCAGCCACCACCAGCACGTCATGCGCGCGGGCGATCTGGGCCAGCCGGGCCAGTTCATCGCGCGTCCAGACCCGCCCCACCGGGTTGTGCGGGTTGCACAGGAACATCAGCCGCGTGTCGGGATCGGCGGCCAATCGTTCGACCCCCGCAAGGTCCATCTGGTAGCGCCCATCTTGCAGGATCAGCGGGTTTTCGACCATGCGCCGCCCGTTCTCGGCAATGATATCGGCGAAGTCGAAGAAAACCGGCGGTTGCACGATGACGCCTTGACCGGGCTTTGTGAACAGGTTGACCGCCATGGCCAGCGCGTTCAGCACATTGGGCGCGCGCAGGATATGGGCTTGGTCCACCTGCCAGCGATGGCGCGCCGACAGCCAGCCGGTCAGGGCGGGCAGCAGGCCGTCCGGCACGGCCTCGTAGCCGAAAACCGGGTGCGCGGCGCGCGCGGCTATTGCCTGCGTGATGCAAGGGGCGACCGCGAAATCCATATCCGCGACACCGGCGGCGAACAGGTCCATCCCGTCAGCCCCCAGAACCATGCGGTGGTGCTTCAGCGCCGGGACGACCCGCCGGTCGAGCACCGTGTCAAAACCGAACCCGCTCATGCGTCGGCGGGCGCGAAACGGGCGCGGGTGCGGTTGGCGAACCAGACAAGCGACAGCATCACCGGCACTTCGACCAGCACGCCAACGACCGTGACAAGCGCCGCGCCGGAATTGAGGCCAAACAGCCCGATAGCCACCGCCACCGCCAATTCGAAGAAATTCGACGTGCCGATCAGCGCGCAGGGCGCGGCCACGTTATGCGGCACGCGCCACGCCCAGGCGGTGGCATAGGCGATGGCAAAGATCCCGTAGGACTGGATCACGATGGGCGTGGCCAGCAGCAGGATCAGGAACGGGTTGTCCAGAATGACATTGCCCTGGAACCCGAACAGCAACACCACGGTCAGCAACAGCCCAAGGATGGAGGCGGGCTTGATCCGGGCCGTGAAACTGGCGACAGCGTCCTCCCCGCCTTGGCGCATCAGCCGTGACCGGGTAACGACGCCCGCCGCCAACGGCAGAACGACATACAGCACCACCGACAGCACCAGCGTTGCCCACGGCACGCTCAGCTCTGTCACGCCCAGCAACAGCGCCACGATGGGGGCAAAGGCAAAGACCATGATGACATCGTTCAACGACACCTGCACCAGCGTATAATTCGGGTCGCCCTTGGTCAGTTGCGACCAGACGAACACCATCGCGGTGCAGGGCGCCGCGCCCAGCAGGATCAGCCCGGCAATATACTGGCCCGCATTCGCCGGATCGATCAGGTCGGCAAAGAGGTAGTTGAAGAACAACACGCCCAGCGCGGCCATGGTGAACGGCTTGATCAGCCAGTTCACGACCACGGTGATGACCAGCCCCTTGGGGCGTTTGCCCACGCCTTTCAGCGCGCCAAGGTCCACCGCGACCATCATCGGGTAGACCATGGCCCAGATCAGCACGGCGACAACCAGGTTGACCGATGCGTATTCCAGCGCCGCCAGCGCCGCGAACAGCCCCGGCAGCAGATTGGCCAGCCCGATGCCGGTGATGATGCTCAGCAGCACCCAGACGGACAGGAAGCGATCAAATAGCGACATGTATCAACCTTGGGTTCGAGCCGGGGTCACGCAACAGGCGGTATCGCCGGGGGCTACCGCCAGTTCGTCGATCAGGGCCGACAAGGGCTGCAACGCGTCGGGGCAGAGCGAATAACAGACGCGCGGCGGGTCGATCTGCCCCTCGATCACGCCCGCGTCTTTCAGAATGCGCAGATGTTCGGACACGGTCGATTGCGCAAGGCCGACCGCATCCACGATATCGCCGCCAATACACCCCGGCGTCCGCGCCAACAGCCGCAGGATCCGCAAGCGCGCCGGATGCCCCAAGGCCTTTGCCGTGACGGCCATTGCGTTATCCGCTTCGGATTGGGTCATTGCCACTCTATCAAATCGTTTATCGTCGTTACCCGATATATATCCGCCGGGTCGATTGCAAGTGAAAAGCGCCGCGGCGTGTCACGCCTCGGTCTGTAGCCCGTATCGCCGCATCTTGTCGTTCAATGTGCGGCGTGGAATGCCCAGGGTCTCCGCAGCCCGCAGCGTGTTTCCCCGGTGCATATCCAGCACCGAGGCGATTTCACGGGCTTCGAATTCGGCGACACGCTGCGCCAGCGGCTGCCGTCCGGGCGCGATACTCTCGGTCGACGTCGCGTCGAAGAACCCAAGCGCATAGGCTTCGGCATCAACCTTCAGTTCGCGCACGTTGCCGGGCCAGGCGCGCTGCTTGAGTTTCTGCCGAAGCCCCCAAGGCATGTCGGGATCGGGCCGCCCGTATCGCCGCGCGGCCAGTTGCGCGTAATGGCTGAAAATCAGCGGCACATCCTCGCCCGCCTCGCGCAGCGTCGGGGTGGTCAGTTCGGTTCCCGCAAGACGGAAATACAGATCGCCCCGAAACCCCTCGACCTGCCGCAGGTTGGTCTTGGTGGTCGTGATGACGCGAATGTCCAGCGGGCGCGGCGTCGTCTCGCCAATGCGTTCGACCATGCGTTCCTGAAGCACCCGCAGAAGCTTGGCCTGAATGGCGGACGGCATGGCCTCGGCCTCATCCAGCATCAATGTGCCGCCATGCGCGGCCTCGATCTTGCCGGCGCGGCCCTCGCGGTCATGCGAAAGCGCACCGGCGGCATGGCCGAACAGCACCGTTTCGGCCATGGCTTCGGGCAGGGCGGCGCTATTTATCGCCACGAACGGACCTTCTGCGCGCGCGCTGGCCGCGTGGATCGCGCGCGCCGCCAGATCCTTGCCGGTTCCGGTTTCGCCCGTGATGATGACGTCCAGATCAACCCGCGCCAAAGCATCGATGCGATCCCGGAAACCGCGCATGGCGCGCGACGTGCCAAGGATGCTCGTTTCGGCGCGCTCGGCCACGACCTGCTGCAATCGCGCCAGTTCCGCGCGGGTTGCGCGGGTCTGCAAGGCGCGCCGGATGACTTGCAGCAGGTGGTCGGAATCGTAGGGCTTTTCCAGAAAATCCTCGGCCCCCGCGCGCATCGCGCCGACCGCGTGGATCACATCACCATGCCCCGTCAGCATGATGACCGGCAGCGCCGGCATCTGCCGCTTTACCTGTGTCAGCAGCGCCATGCCATCCATGCCGGGCATCCGAAGATCGCTGAGCAGAAGGTCCGGCTGCCTGTCCAGCGCATCCAGCGCCGCGCGCGCGTCGGCAAAGCCCTGCACGGTGTAACCTGCCGCGTCGACCAGGTCGCACAGCGCTGTCAGATGGTCGTCGTCATCATCGACGATGTGGATACGTGCCGTCATTGGGCGGCCATTTCTGCCATTTGCGCCAGCGGCAAGGAGACCGTCACCTGTGTGCCTTGCCCAACGTCAGAAGCGAAATCCAGCGTGCCGTTGAAATCGGTCAGGATCGCCTTGCAGATCGCCAGCCCCAGACCAAGCCCTTCCCCCGTGGCCTTGTTCGAAAAGAACGGCTCGATGACCTGTTGCAGGTCGTGGTCCGAGATGCCCGCACCCGTGTCGCGCACGCATATCAACGCCGTTTCGTCTTGCACGGAGACTGACAGATCGACCTGTCTGACCGGGCTGTCGGTCATCGCGTCGATTGCATTCAGCAGCAGGTTGACCAGCACCTGTTCCATGCGAACCGTGCCTGCCAACACCATCACCGGGCCATCGGGCATGTGAAGCTGATGATCGACCCCGACCGCCCGCGCGCGCGGGGCGACCATTTCCAGCGCACTCATCACCGGCGCGCGCAGGTCGATCAAGGACAACTCGCCCGTTTCCTTGCGCCCGAAGCTTTTCAGATGATGCGTGATCCGTTGCATCCGCTTGATAAGGCCGCGTGCTTTCCCAAGCCGCGCCACGGTCGCGTCCGCGGGCTTGGCGATCCCCATTTCGGCCGCCGCAAGCGTGGCTTCCATCGCCGCCAGCGGCTGGCTTATCTCGTGCACGATGGCCGTCGACATCCGGCCCAGAGCCGCCATTTTCTCTGTATGGATCAGCGCTTGTTGCGTGGCGCGCAGATCGGCTTCGGCTTGGGCGCGTGCGTCGATCTCTTGCGCCAGTTCCGCCGTGCGCGCCCGCACCATGGATTCCAGCCGTTCGGATTGCGACAGTCGCAGCGCGATGATCTGGCGGCGCTGCTCCCATGTTTTCAGCCCCACCGCGATTCCCAACGCCGCGAGGGCCGCCAGGATCGCCCATCCCGCCGCCACAAGCTGCAATGGCCCCGTCGCGCGCGCGGCGATGACATTCCAACCCGTCGCCGGCAAGGGGGCGACCCGCGCGATCCAGCCTGCGCCCGCGGCGTCCGCGCCGGTGCTTGGCGTTGCCAGCAATGGTGACGCCCGTGCAAGATCGACACCCTCGTAGGCGCGCGTCGCGGCGATTTCCGCAAGGCTTGCCGCGTCCAGCGGCGCGAGCGGGCGGTATTGCCAATCGGGTCGCGCCGACAAGAAGACCACCCCGTTTTCATCGGCAAGCGCCACATCGGCACCGGCCGCGCGCCATGTGTCCTGCAAGGGCCGCAGGTCCAGCTTGACCACAAGCACGCCCATGGCATCGCCCGCATCGACGCGCGTGGACAGGAAGAAGCCCGGTATCCCGGTCGTGACCCCGATGGCGTAGAATTGTCCGTGCCCGTGGGCCAAGGCTTTCTGGAAATAGGGGCGAAACCCGTAATTATGGCCGACGAAGCTGCCGGGGCGGTTCCAGTTCGACGCCGCAATCGTCAACCCGGTGTTGTCGATCAGGAACAATTCATCGGCCCCGGCATGGTCCGAGACCGACTCCAGGTAGCGATTGGCGGCCTCCATCGGACCGGTCCCGGCAAGCGCCGCACGCACCCGCGCATCCTCGGCGGCCACGTCGGGCAAGGCGCGCAGACGGTCCACCTCTGCCTCGACCGCGCGCGCGGTCAGCAGCAAGGTCTGGTCAAGCTCTTGCCGTGCCGCCTCTTGGGCCCAGTGGTCGGCTGCGATCCAGACCAACCCGGCCGCAAGGACAGATGCGACGATGGGCAAAAACGGTTTCATCTGCTCTCCTGAACTGCGCCGGGCTGTTGAACCATAGTGACCGTACGGTTCGGCTGTCCAGCACCCTGCACCACGCAGGGTCAGAACATGGCATCCCCCGCAGGCGTGTCAGCCCTGAAACACCACCGGGTAGAGCGAGGCCAGCAAAAGCGCCGCCATGGTGTAGTTGAAAGCGCGCAACCAGCTTGGTCGGCCCAGCAGGCGACGCACGCTCAGACCCAGCGCGGTCCAGATCACGGTGGACAGCCAGCCCACGCTCAGGAAACCGAACGCGACCCATGCAACCGCGCCGAGTTTCTGGTCAGGTGCGTAGACGGACACGGCGGCCAATGACATGATCCACGCTTTCGGATTGACCCATTGGAATGCGGCGGCTTGCAGAAAGGTCAGCGGGCGGCCTTCGGCCTTTACCCCCGAGGGCGGCACGGCGGTCGCGATTTTCCACGCCAGCCACAGCATGTAGACCACGGAGATCAGTTTCAGCGCCAGTTGCAGCGGCGGATAGCCGATGAACGCGCCCATCAGCCCGATCCCGACCAGGAACACCATCAGCGCATGACCCAAGGCCACCCCCGCCATATGCGGAATGGTGCGGCGAAACCCGAAATTCACACCGCTGGCCAACAGCATCACGTTGTTCGGCCCCGGCGTGGCAGAGGTCACAAAGGCAAAGGTGACGAGGGCTGCGAAAATCTCGAAATTCATGGCATCCTCTTTTTTCGCGCAATCTAGCGCCACACCGCTGCATTCGGGTTGCAGTTTTTGTGCATATGGCAGTATTTTTGCAATCCATGAGCGATCTTGACGAGAAATCCCACCAGATATTGCGCATCCTGCAACGCGAGGGGCGCATCCCGAATCTGGAACTGGCGGACCGGGTGGGCCTGTCGCCTTCGGCCTGCCTGCGCCGGGTGCAGGACATGGAACGGCGCGGCATTATCACTGGCTATCGCGCCGTGGTGGACCCGGCGAAAACCGGGACCGGTTTTGTCGCCTATGTGACCGTGGGCCTGTCGCAGCACACCAAGGCCGCGCAGGCGGAATTCGAACGGCTGATGCGTGCCGCCCCGCAAGTGCGCGAATGTCACAACATCACCGGGACCGTCGAATACCTGCTGCGGGTCGAAGCGCGCGATCTGCCCGCCTACAAGCATTTCCACACCGAATACCTTGGCGCGTTCCCCTATCTGAACACGCTGACGACGCTGGTGGTCATGGGCTCGCCCAAGGATGAGCGCGCCTGAAATTGCGCGTGCAACCGCGTTACAAATCCGTTATGCTGCACCGCAGCAAAAGGAGCGCGCCATGGCCAAGGGCAAGGTTATCACCATCGCACAGCAAAAAGGCGGGTCGGGCAAGACCACGCTGGCGGTGAATCTGGGGGTGATGCTGGCGCGCGCCGGGCATTCGGTTGCGTTTCTGGACACCGACCCGCAAGGCTCGCTTGGGCGCTGGTTCATGACCCGGTTTGACGCGGGCCGGGCAGACGGGATGGAATTCTCCACATCCTCGGCCTGGGGCGTGGGTTACGAGGTCGGCAAACTGCGCGACATGGCCGATTTCGTCATTATCGACACGCCGCCCAAGGCGGATTCAGACCTGCGCCCGGCCCTGCGCGCGGCAGACCTTGTGCTGGTGCCGATCGCGTCCAGCCATGTCGACCTGTGGGCGACCGACGGGGTTCTGGACCTTGCGCGCCGGGAAAACCGAGAGGTTCTGATGGTGCTGAACCGCGCGCGGGCAGGCACGAAACTGGGGGCCGAGATTTCCGAAGCCGCCAAAGACCTGGCCGCCGATCTGGCGCAAACGCAGATTGCCAATCGCGTGGCCTATGCCGCAAGCCTTGGTGACGGGCTGGGCGCGGTCGAAGGGGCCGCAAACCCGGCCTTGCGCGCAGAGTTGGACGCGCTTCTGGCAGAGGTGCGGGGCGCGCTCGACACCGACTGACAGTCTGCGCGCGCCCTAGTCGCGCCCCACGATCCGGTTGACATGCCCCATCTTGCGCCCGGCGCGGCGTTCCGGCTTGCCATACAGGTGCAGCGCCACGTCGCGCTCGGCCAGCAAACCCGGCACGCGGTCCATGTCGTTGCCGATCAGGTTGTCCATGACGACATCGGCGTAACGTGTGCCATCGCCCAAGGGCAGACCAGTGATCGCGCGGATATGCTGTTCGAACTGGTCCACGGTGCAGCCATTCTGCGTCCAGTGCCCGGAGTTGTGCACGCGTGGGGCAATCTCGTTCACCACAAGCCCGTGCGGCGTGACGAACAATTCCACGCCCATCACCCCGACATACTCCAGCGCATTCAGGATGCGCCCGGCCAGCAGCACGGCATCGGCACGTTGCGAGCCGGTCAGACGCGCCGGCACCGTGGTGCGGCGCAATATTCCGTCCTCATGCAGGTTCTCGCCGGGGTCATAGGCGGCAACGCTGCCATCCAGTCCGCGCGCGGCGATGACCGACACTTCGTGGCTGAAAGTTACGAACCCTTCAAGGATCGCCTCTGCCCCTTGCATTGCCTCGAAGGCGGCGGGGCCATCCTCTGACGACGTCACCCGCGCCTGCCCTTTGCCGTCATACCCCATGCGGCGGGTTTTCACGATCGCGGGCGCGCCGATCTGTGCGACAGCATCCGACATGCTGGCCGCATCCGACACCGGCGCAAACGGCGCGGTGGTCAGGCCCAGATCGCGCAGGAAGTGCTTTTCGGACAACCGGTCCTGCGACACGGCCAAAGCGCGGCGGTTCGGGCGAATGGGCTTTTCGGCTTCCAGCAGGTCCAGCGTGGCTGTGGGGATATTCTCGAACTCGAACGTGATCACATCGACCGAGGCCGCGAAGGCGCGCAAGGCTGCGTCGTCGCCCCATGCCGCGGTCGTCACCTGCGCGGCAACATCACCCGCGGGCGGGTTGGCACCGGGGTCGTACACATGGCAGCGATATCCCAGCCGCGACGCGGCGACGGACAACATGCGGCCCAACTGGCCGCCCCCCAGAATGCCGATGGTCGCGCCTTGTGGCAGGGTGTCAGTCATCGCGCGGCTCCTCCGGGATGGACTCTGACAAGGCCGCGCGCCATGCGTCCAGCCGCTCGGCCAGCGCGGCATCCTGCAACGCCAGGATGCCCGCTGCCATCAGCCCCGCATTCGCCGCGCCGCCGATTGCCATGGTGGCCACCGGGTAGCCACGCGGCATCTGCACGATGGAATAGAGGCTATCCACCCCGGACAGTGCCCGCGTCTGCACCGGCACGCCGATGACGGGCACGCGGGTTTTCGACGCCATCATGCCGGGCAGATGCGCCGCCCCGCCCGCACCGGCGATAATCACCTGCAAACCGCGCGAGGCGGCCGCGCGCCCATACTCCCACAGCCGGTCCGGCGTGCGATGGGCGGACACGATCCGCGCCTCATGGCCCACGCTCAATTCATCCAGAATTGCCGCCGCTTCGCGCATGGTGGGCCAGTCCGACTGGCTGCCCATGATGATCCCGACTTTCACCTGTGCCATACGCACCCCCACAACGCTGCTTGCCGCCTTATACAAGCCGCGCAAACGCGCGCAATTCCCTCAGGCAATAATGTCCGGGGTCAATTCGTCCTCTATGCGCGATATCTGGTCTTTCAGTGCCAGCTTTTCTTTCTTCAGACGCTGCACGGTCAAAGCCGTGTTCGGCCCTTGCACTTGCAGGGCGGCGATCGCCTCGTCCAGATCGCGGTGCTTCTGCCGAAGCACTTCCAGCTTCAGGCGCAACATTTCTTCATGGCTCAATTCGTGGGGCGCGTTCATGTCGGGGACTACCCTTGTTTTTCGCCAGACTAGCCCGGATGTGGTCGTGACAAAAGCCTTTGATGCAGTTGCTTGCAGAATGTTCACACCGCACCCATATCTTGGGCAAGGGGTCGCCAGCCATGGGGCCCGCAGCACCGTCGCTTACACGCAAAGGACATCGCTGATGAGCAAACTCACTTTCCCCTCGCATCCGCTTTTGCTGGGGTTTGACCAGTTGGAACGGCTGGTGGAACGCACCGCGCGCAGCGGGGCCGAAGGCTACCCGCCCTTCAATATCGAAGTTACGGGCGAGCACAGCTTTCGTATAACACTGGCCCTTGCCGGGTTCCGCGAGGACGATCTGTCGATCACGTTGGAAGGCCGTCAGCTTGTGGTGCGCGGCCAGCAGACCGATACCGGGTCCGAGGACCGCGTGTTCCTGCACCGAGGTATCGCCGCGCGGCAGTTCCAACGGGTTTTCGCCTTGGGCGACGGGGTGGACGTGGCCGGTGCCGCGCTAAGTGATGGGTTATTGCATATCGACCTGAAACGCCTTGAGCCCGAGGAAACCGTCCAGACCATCCGCATTGACCGTATATGAAAGGGAAGCGCGTGGATACCAAGTTCTCGAACCTGACCAGCACCAAGCCCATCGCCTATGTCCGCCCTGTTCAGGTTTCCGACCTGCCGGACGACATCCAGGAACAACTTGACGGCGTCACCCGGATGTATGCCATCCACCACGAGGAGGGCGACCAACTGGCACTGGTGTCGAACCGGACCATGGCGTTCGTCATGGCGCGGCAGAACGATTTCGAGCCGGTGAGCGTGCACTAGGCGCGTCATGTTCTCGTGAAGTTTCGGCGCAGGTA
>JAAAPG010000127.1 GCA_009908405.1 Alphaproteobacteria bacterium
CTGGCCTCGGCGGCCGCCAGCGATGTGGGAAATTCCGCCAGCCTGACACCATGCTCCGCAGAGGTCGCGACGTGCTGCGCGGTCGTGTCGTCATGGCTGGCCAGAACCGCCCCGTAGCGCCGCGCCGCGTGCACGATGGCGGCTTCATGCGGGCGGCGAACACGGTCGCCCAGGTCTTGCTGACGCGCGACGTGGTCAAGAAATTCACTCTCTGACAACCCATGCTTGCCGCGCATATACACGCGCAACTGACCCAGATCAGAGAACTGACGCTGCCCCGGCGTATGGTCCATGAGGCTGACGATCCCGACGCGATCTTCCGGCCCGAATTCTTCCAACTCTTCCACCAGCGTTTCCGAGCAGATTTCCGCACGAAGGTGCAGGAAATGGCTGATCCGCAGCGCATCTGCGTCGCGCATCTGCAACAACTCGCTTGCAAGAGAGCGTGCATAGCGCGCGCGCCCGCGCCTGTCCTTACCGGTCAGTGATCCCAGGCGCAGCGCATCGAAGACGGTGGTGATGCCGCAACCCGCCAATTCGCGATCATGCGCGATCAGGGCGCTTGCATGGGGCCAATCGACACCGGGGCGCGGCGAAATATGGCGCTCCAGGTTGTCGGTGTGCAGTTCCACCAGGCCGGCGCAGAGCAGATCACCCTCGCAATCCTCGCTGCCCGGCATGTGGCTTGTTCCCGCGTCAATCCGCGCGATCAGCCCGTCTTGCAGGACCACCGTGCCATGGACAATCTCGTTTTCAAGAACGATACGGGCATTGGTCAGGACATGGTCTGTCATCGGGACGTCCTCTTGGGGTTGGAAATGCGCCAACGTCATCGGGGTGTCATCCCCGAATGCCAGCAAAGGAGTGCACGCACTGCACAGGGAACGGGGACATGCTTGCCAGCTTCAACAGATACGCGGTCTATTACGCTCCACCCGCAGGCAGCGATTTCGCAAGGGCCGGTGCGGCCTGGTTGGGTTGGGATAGCGCCGAGGGTGTCCCGGTTCCCCATCCCGAGCTTGGGGTCGACCTTGCCCGGATCACGCAAACCCCGCGCAAATACGGGCTGCATGGCACGCTGAAACCACCCATGCGGCTGGCAGTCGCCCCGCCCACGTTTCTGGATGCGGTCGAAACGCTCTCGCACAGGCTGGCCCCCGTCGACCTGGGCAAACTGCGGCTGTGCCCCATCGGCTCTTTCCTGGCGGTCATGCCCGAAATGCAGCCGCCCGCGCTGGAGACCCTGGCCGCACGCGTGCTGCGCGGTATCGACCCGTTTCGCGAGGCGCTGACGCCCGCAGAAATACAGCGTCGTCGTGCGTCCGGGCTGACAGCGCGACAAGACGCGTTGCTGCTGGAATGGGGCTACCCCTATGTTCTTGAAGAATTTCGCTTCCACGTCACGCTGACCGGCCGCCTGGATACTGCGCAGATGCAGGACGCTTTCCGCGCCGCCGATGCGTGGTTCCGACCCGTCCTGACGGCGCGGCACAGGCTGGCCGACCTGGTCGTCTGCGGCGAGGATGACATCGGGCGCTTCCATCAGGTCAGGCGCTTCGCGCTGACAGGTTAAGCACCCGCAGCATGTGCGCCAGCGCATCGTCCAGCGAACCATCATTGACGATAACATGCGCATCTTCGGGCGGGTCCAGTTCTGCGCGTTTCAGCCGCGCCGCGATCTCGCGCGCAGTTTCCCTCCCGCGCGCCTGCAAGCGCTGTTGCAACACGTCTACCGAGGCGGTCAGCATGACGACCTGCAAGCGCGGATAGCGCGCCCGGATCAGCGGCAGCGCCTTGCGCGAGCCATTGAACACGACAAGGCGACCCTTGGCCAAATGCGCGTCTATCGTCGCGGGAATGGCATAGCGCAATCCATGCGCCGACCAGTGCACCGCGTAGCGCCCCAAGGCAAGCTGCGCATCGAACAAGGCTTCGCTGACCGTGTCATGATCTTCGCCCGGCGCCCCTGCTGCGCGCGTGATGACGCGTCGCACGATAATCGCGTCGGGACGGGCCTTGGCAAAGGCGTCGATCAGCGTGTCCTTGCCAACGCCGGACGGCCCGACCACAGCGACAAGCTGGCCGGTATCTGCGACCCAGCCGGTCACGCGGCCGCCTCGCGCGGCGTGAAATCGTTCATGTCTACTTCGCGGTCGCACACCGCCGCACGCGCATCCGTGTCGTGAAATATACCAAGTATCGCCGCACCGTCCGCCTTGGCCTCGCGGATCAGCCCCAAGACCACGGCGCGGTTATCCGCATCGAGGCTGGCAGTGGGTTCGTCCAGCAACAGACAGGGCCAATGTTGAACGAAACCGCGCGCAATGTTCACCCGCTGTTGCTCGCCCCCCGAAAACGTGGTCGGCGACAGGGACCACAGGCGCTGCGGTATGTTCACGCGCTCCAACATGCTGCGCGCGCGGTCAAAGGCCGCCGCTTCCGCGATCCCGTTGGCCAGGAGCGGTTCGGCAACGATATTCAGCGCGGGCACACGCGGAATGACCCGCAGGAACTGGCTGACATATCCCAACCTGTCGCGCCTGAGCGCCAGAATATCCCGCGGCGCCGCGTCGCGCAGGTCCAGTCCGGCCACGCGGATCGACCCTTCGTCACAGCGGTAATTGCCCCATATCATACGCATCAGGGTCGATTTCCCCACACCGGATGGCCCGACAAGTGCAACGCATTCGCCCGGCTTCACATCCAGGAACGCACCGGCCATGACGGGCAGGACCGCCCCACCCTGGTTGTGCAACACGAAGCGCTTTCCGGCCCCGGATACCTCGATCATCGCGCCCATCCCTTCATCTTGCCCCAAATACTCATGGCACATGGCTGGCCGATCGTCGCCGCCTCAGACATGCAGAACCGAGCTGACCAGGAGCTGCGTGTAGCCATGCTGCGGGTCGTCCAGCACCTGGTCGGTCAGGCCCTCTTCCACGACATGGCCGTCCTTCATCACCATCAGCCGGTCGGCCAGCAGCCGCACCACGGCCAGGTCATGCGTCACGATCACCACCGACAGGCCCAGTCGCCGCACCAGCCCGCGCAGCAGGTCCAGCAGCCGCGCCTGCACGCTGACATCCAGCCCCCCCGTGGGTTCATCCATGAACACCAGCCTTGGCCCGGTCACAAGGTTGCGCGCGATCTGCACGCGTTGCTGCATCCCGCCGCTGAAGGTGCCGGGGCGGTCATCCATCCGGCCCGTGTCGATTTCCACGCGGCTCAGCCAATCCTGCGCCTGACCGCGAATGTCGCCATAATGGCGCGCGCCCACGGCCATCAGCCGTTCGCCCACATTGCCGCCCGCGCTGACACCCATGCGCAGCCCGTCGCGCGGGTTCTGATGCACATAGGCCCAGTCGGTGCGCGCCAGCCAGCGGCGCTCGGCCTCGGTCATGGCCCGCGTGTCGCGCGGGCCTTGCTCGCGCGTGTCGAAAATCACCTGCCCCGCATCGGGGGCCAGATGCCCGGCCAGACAGTTCAGCAAGGTCGATTTGCCCGACCCGCTTTCGCCGACAATGCCCATCACCTCGCCCGGCCACAGGTCGAAGGCCACATCGGCACATCCGACATGCGCACCGTAACGCTTGCTCAGGCCGGTGACTTGCAACAAGGGGATCATGCGCTGGCCTCCTGCACGCGGGTGGCGCAATAATCGGTGTCGGAACAGACGAACATGCGCCCGCCCGCGTCATCGGTAATCACCTCGTCCAGGTAGCTGCCCGAGGCGCCGCAAATCGCGCAATCCTGCCCAGCGGCCTTGGACGGCGTGAACGGATAATCCTCGAAATCGAGGCTCTCGACCCGTGTGAAAGGCGGCAGCGCATAGATGCGGCATTCGCGGCCCGCGCCGAACAACTGAAGCGCGGGTGACATGTTCAGCTTCGGGTTGTCGAATTTCGGAATGGGCGACGGGTCCATCACGTAGCGGCCTTCCACCTTGACGGGGTAGGCATAGGCGCGCGCGATCTCGCCATGCCGCGCGATGTCCTCATACAGGCGCACCTGCATCAGCCCGTAATCTTCCAGCGCGTGCATGACACGGGTTTCCGTCTCGCGCGGTTCCAGGAAACGCAAGGGTTCGGGGATCGGTACCTGGAACACAAGGATCTGCCCCGCGTGCAAAGGGGTTTCCGGTATGCGGTGGCGGGTCTGGATCACGCTGGCCTCTGCCGTGGCCTCGGTCGTCGCCACGCCCGCGACCTTCTCGAAGAAGCTGCGGATCGAGACTGCGTTGGTCGTGTCATCCGCGCCTTGGTCGATCACCTTCAGCGTGTCCTCGGGCACGAGGCACGCGGCTGTCACCTGCACGCCGCCCGTGCCCCAACCATAGGGCATGGGCATTTCCCGGCTGGAAAATGGCACTTGGTAGCCGGGAATGGCCACCGCTTTCAACAAGGCACGGCGCAGCATCCGCTTGGTGGCTTCGTCCAGGTAGGCGAAATTATAAGCTTGGTCGGTCATGGGCACACCTGTTGGCCAAAAGGTGCAATCGCGCGCCCTTGCGGCGCGGGGTGGGCGGGTGGGTGCGACGCAAGGGCGCGCAGGCTTTGCAAAACCACGGCGGTCATTCGGCGGCATCCGGCACAGCATCCGCTCCGGCCGCCCGCCGCATCTTGCGCACCAGTTCCAGTTCCGCCTGGAAATCGACGTAATGCGGCAGCTTGATATGCTCCAGGAACCCGCTGGACTGGATGTTGTCGCAATGCGACAGCACGAATTCGGCATCCTGCGCGGGCGCGCCCGACACGTCTTCGCCCATTTCTTCGGCCCGCAAGGCGCGGTCCACCAGCGCCATGGAAATCGCCTTGCGCTCGGATTGGCCAAAGACCAGCCCATAGCCGCGCGTGAATTGGGCCGGTTCGGTTTTCGATCCTTGAAATTGGTTGACGCTCTCGCATTCGGTCAGGACGATTTCGGCAAACTCTATGTCGAAGCCCAGCTCCGGCAGCTGCGCCGACACCCGCACCGTCCCGATGCGCAATTCGCCCACGAAGGCATGGTTGCGCCCGTAACCGCGCTGCGTGGAATAGGCCAGCGACAGCAGGAACCCTTCGTCCCCGCGCGCCAGCGCCTGCAAGCGCAACGCACGCTCGGCAGGAAACTCCAACGGGTCACGGGTCAGGTCGGGCACCGCGCCCGCGCCTTCGGGTTCGGCCTGCATCAGCCCTTCGCCGCCCAGATGGCTCAGGATATGCGGCGCCGGGTCCAACGCCGTGTCCGCCTGCCGCGCGGGCGGAACCTCGCGCCCCGCGGCCAGCCCGAAATCCAGCAGCCGGTGCGTGTAATCGAAGGTCGGCCCCAGAACCTGCCCGCCCGGCGCGTCCTTGTAGGTGGCCGAAATCCGGCGCGACAGGTCCATCTTGTCGGTCTGCACCGGCAGGGTGACCCCGAAGCGCGGCAGCGTGGTGCGATAGGCGCGGATCAGGAACACCGCTTCGATCGTGTCGCCGCGCGCCTGTTTCAGCGCGAGCGCGGCCAGGTCCGGGTCATACAGTGACCCTTCGGCCATCACGCGATCCACCGCGAGCGCCAGTTGCTCGCGGATCTGGTCGGTGCCCAGTTCCGGCACGTCGCGGTCGCCGCGCCGCGCCGCGTCCAGCCAGGCGTGGGCGTTGGCGATGGCGCGCGCGCCGCCTTTGACAGCCACATACATCAGCCATCCCCCAGCTTGGTCGTGCGCGGCAGCGCCGCCAGCTGCGCGCCGCTCGTGAACAGGAAATCCAGCCCCAAGGGAAAGCGCGCCGCATTTCCGCGCAGGGCATCCGGGTCCGGCACCGACAGATGTGCCGCCGTTTCAATCCCCGGCCCGGTCAGGCGCGTGCCATGCGCCGACAGCGCGGGCACCTCGACAATGAGCGTGGCAGAGCGGTCGGAATAGTCGGGCGTGCCTTGGCGGTAGGCGGCAGGCGGGCCAAGCGCGTCCCATGTGCCCAGCGCGAAGGTGGCATCTTCGGGGCCGACCAGCGGCGCGCCCAGATGGAACGCCACCCAATCGCGCAAGGGACCGCAATCATGCGCGCCCGCCAGGTGCAGCGGTGTCGTGGCATCGGCCAATGTCAGCAACGCCACGCAGGCGGCTTGCGAGCAGGGCGCGGGGGCAACAGGGCCATCCAGCGTGACAATGCGGCCGGGATGCGCCATCGCATCCAGCACCATGCGAAAGGCGCGCGCGGCATCGGTAGCGGGGTGGTCGAAACCGGGGGTCAAACCGTCCATCACGCGTCCCCCCGCGCCATGGTGAAGAAATCGACCTTGGTCGCCGCGGCCCGCTTGGCGCGCGCCTCGCGGGCCTCTGCCTCTGCCATGCGCAAGGGCTTTAGCACCCGCGCGGCCAGATCGTCATGCGCTTGGGTTTGCAACAGCGCATCCAGAAGCGCCGCGCGCTCGGCCTTGCGCGCGTCCAGCCCTTGCACAAGCGCGTGACCGACACTGCCGCAGGCCAGCCGGACAGAGGCCCGCGTCACCGTCACCTCGCCCAGGTTGAACGCAGCCCCGACCGCCCCGGCGCGGCCCTGCACCATCATGCTGCCCTGGTCGGGCCGGCGCAGCCAGTCGAAGGGCGGGGGCGCGTCGGGCCACAGCCTGTCAAGCTGCACGCCTTTGGCACGGGCCAAAAGGCCCATCCACGCGCGCCGGGGGTCGGATTCGGTCATTGTCGGGGCTTTCCGCATATATTAGACAACTAGACAAATACGCGATCTACCGCTTGCCTTCAAAAGCTTTTTTGTGAAAGTTTCACGACATGGAAAAACCCGAACCGCTGTGGCAGGCCATACATGACACGTTGCACGCCGAAATCGCGCGCGGCCATTGGCGCGCGGGCAGCCGCCTGCCGACAGAGGCCGACCTGGCGCAGCGTTTCGGGGTCAATCGCCATACCGTGCGCCGCGCGCTCGGCGCGCTGGCAGAGGCCGGGCTGGTGCAAGCGCGGCGCGGTGCGGGCGTGTTCGTGCGCGCGGCGGACCGTCTCCCCTATCGCATCGGGCCGCGCACCCGGTTCCACCAGAACCTGATGGACACCGGCCGCACCCCGTCGCGGCGCATTCTGCACAGCGCGCAGGCCCGCGCGACCGAAGCAGAGGCCACGGCGCTGAACCTGCCCGTCGATGCGCTTCTGCATGTGGTCGAAGGCATCAGCCTTGCCGATGCGCAGCCGGTCTCGCTGTTTCGCTCTGCCTTTTGCGCGACGCGTTTTCCCGAATTAGGCCCGCACCTTGCCAAGGGCGCTTCTATCACGGCGGCGTTGCGCGCCTTTGGCGTGTCCGATTACACGCGCAAATCCACGCGTATTTCCGGGCACGCCGCCGATGTATTGCAGGCCCGCCATCTGGAGGTCGCACCGGGCGCCATGCTGCTGCTGTCGGAAGCGATCAATATCGACCCTGACGGCCGCCCGCTGGAATACGGGCGCACCTATTTCGTGGCCGCGCGGGTCGACCTGGTGCTGGATGGGCCAGAAACTGGACCCGTTGTCGCATAAGGGTCATATCCTTGGCCTAAGCCGCCGCCAAACTTGAAGGACCGACGCGATGACACCGCCGCCCGATCTGCGCCTGACCGGCGCGCTATGCCTGATTGGCCGCACGCTGGAAGAGACCGACCTTGCCCTGTCCGGCGCGCAGTTCGTGGCCCCAAGCGCCCGGATGCAAACGCTCGACCTGAGCGGCTACTGGGTGCTGCCCGGCATCGTGGACCTGCATGGCGACGGGTTCGAACGGCATATCCGACCGCGCCCCTCTGCCCCGTTCGACAAGCGCGCGGCGCTGCTGTCTGCGGACACGGAGCTGGCCAGCCAAGGCGTAACCACCGCGTGGTTCGCGCAAAGCTGGTCCTGGGAAGGCGGCGCGCGCGCGCCGGATGAAGCCGTCGCGCTGCTGGACGCCCGCCGCCAGATCGCGGACCGCCTGGGCACCGATATCCGCATCCAGCTACGATTCGAGACCCATATGCCGCGCGACCATGCGGCGCTGATGGCGGTGGTGCGGGACTATCACCTCGATTACATCGTGTTCAACAATCACCTGCCCGAAGCGCTGGACCTGGCCCGCACCAAGCCCGACCGCTTCGCGATCTGGGCCGGCATGAACGGGCACACGCCCGAAAGCTTGCTGGCAATCGTCGAAGCGGCGCACAAGGCCGACGCCGAAATCCCCGCTTTCCTGACCGCGCTGGCCGCCGATCTGGTGGCGGCAGGTGTCACGCTGGGGTCGCATGACGACCCGGACCCGGACACCCGCGCCTTCTTTCGCGGTATCGGGGCGCGGGTCTGCGAATTTCCGACCAGCGTGGCCGCCGCGCAGGCCGCGCGCGACTCGGGCGAGCCTGTGTTGATGGGCGCCCCCAACGTGGTGCGCGGCGGGTCGCAATCGGGCAATATCGCTGCCATGGAGCTGATAGAGGACGGGCTGTGCGACGCGCTGATCTCGGACTACTACATCCCCGCTCTGGCGCAAGCGGCATGGGCCATGGCCGATGCCCGCGCGCTGGGCTTCGGCCATGCGTGGGAAATGATCTCGACCGCGCCCGCGCGCATCATGGGGCTGACGGACCGGGGGCAGCTTTGCCCCGGCCAACGCGCCGACCTTGTGGTGATGAACCCGAAGACCCGCCAGATAGAGGCCACCATTGCAGGGGGCCGCATACGGCACATGACCGGAGAGGTCGCACGGCGACTGCTCGCGCCCGGCTACCCGTCCATGGCCGCGCAGTAACTCTATGACCTACGCCAGGACCATCGCACAGGAACTGCACCACATCCGCCCCGGCGATGTGTTGGAACTGGATCATCTGGCCCGCGCGCAGGGCTGGGTCGCCTCTGGCGCGCCCTTGTGCCGCCTGCGCCCGCCTGCCACGCCGCCCATGCATCTGGTCAGCTACTTTCCGGTCATGGACCAGGGGAATATCCTGCTGGGCGCGCATATCACGTCCGGGCTATGGCTGCCGCCGGGCGGGCATGTGGACGCGGGCGAACACCCGCGCGACACCGTGCGCCGCGAGTGCCTGGAAGAGCTGCGCGCACCCGCGCGGTTCCTGCAAGACACGCCCCTGTTCCTGACCATTGCCCAGACCATCGGCGCGCAACCGCATGAAGACGTGTCGCTCTGGTATGGGCTGCAAGGCGATTGCACCCGCCTGCCGGATTACGACCCGCGCGAATATCGCGACATGCGTTGGTTTACCTTCGCAAACGCCCCGTTCGATGAGAGCGATCCGAACCTTGAGCGGTTCTTGCTGAAACTGGCAGAGCAATCCCTCGCGGCCTGAGCCGTGCTCAATGCAGCAACATCTCTTCGTATTTCGCCAGGAACGCCTCTGCATCAAGGCTGCGGAAATCGGCCAGCGCCATGCGCAGGCGGTCATGGTCCCAGTCCCACCATGCCAGTTCCGTCAGGCGGCGGGCGATCTGCTTGGGAAACCGGCGGCGCATCTTTTCGGCGGGCACGCCGACCACGATGGTATAGGGGGCCACGTCGCGTGTGACGACAGCCCCTGCACCCACCACGGCCCCGGTGCCGATTGTGATTTCTGGCCGAATAATCGCCCCATGACCGATCCAGACATCATGGCCAATGGTCACACGCCGCGCGCGGCGCTTGTCGAAGAACGCGTCATCGGGGGATTCGTCCGGCCAATACATGTCGGACCGATACAGGAAGTGATGCAGGCTTGCGCGGTCCATCGGGTGATCGGTCGGGCCGATCCGCACATTGGCGGCGATATTGACGAATTTGCCGATGCTGGCATTCGAGATGTCACAGCCCCGCGCGCAATAGCTATACGCGCCAAGGCTGACATTGTTAAGCAACGACCCGCGCCCAACCTCTGTATAAGCGTCCAAAGTGCTGTCGGTGATCGTGCAATCGGGGTGCACAAGCGCGCCCTCAGGCGACAGGGTCTTGCTCATCAGAAGTCGCGCTCCTCTCCGGTAAATCGCAGGAAGCGGCCGGTATGGCGCAGCCCGTCCTGCGCGGCTATGTCCAGTATGCCCGCCGCCACGGCGGCAGGGTCTTCGTCGGCCTCCGGCCCGCCCATATCGGTGCGCACCCAGCCGGAGTCTATCAGCACAACAGCAATGCCGCGGCCCGCGCCCGTGATGACAATATGCATGGCATCCACTTCATCTTGCAAAAAATACTCCCGCCGGAGGCATCCGCCGGGAGCCGCAAGCGCTTGGCCAGCCTAATGCCCGCGCTCGCCGATGAACCGCTTGCGGATCAGGCCCGACCCCCAGTCGATGATCGCGATCACCACCAGCACGTTCAGCACCACGAAGGCGACCTGGTCGAACAGGCCCGCGCGGAACCGTTCGATGATAATCATCCCGATCCCGCCTGCGCCCACCAGCCCCAGGATGGTGGCCGACCGGGTCGAGGATTCGAAGGAATACAGCGACAGCGAGATGAACACCGGCAGAATTTGCGGCAGGTAGCCATAGCGAATGATCCGCCCGGTATCGGCCCCGGTGGCGCGCACGCCTTCGACCTGCTTGCGGTCGATATTCTCGATCGCCTCGGAGTAAAGCTTGGCCAAGTTGCCCATGTCCGAGATCCAGATCGCCAGCACCCCGGCCAACGGGCCAAGCCCCACGGCGCGGACAAAGACAAGCCCCCAGACGATCTGGTCGATGCCGCGAAACACGTCGAGCAATCGGCGCACGGCATGGCGAATAACGCCGACGGGCATCGTGTTGCGCGCGGCCAGAAAGGCCAGCCCCAGCGCAAAGAGCGTGCCCAGCATCGTGCCGACGAAGGCCATGGCGATGGTCTGGGCAATGCCCTTGTAGATATTGGCATATTGCCATGTCGCCATGTCCTGCCACACCACCATGCGCGACAGAAGTTGCACCGCGCGGTCGGCATTGTTCAGCAGTTTGCCGATCTCGAAAAAGCCAAGCGACCACGCAAGGTAGACCACCACGAAAGCCCAGCTTGCCGCTTTCAGCGTTGTCACCAGCGGGTCGCCGAACGCCTTGGGGTGGCGTTTGCGGGCGGCATCTATGTCGGCCTGCGAGATGGCGGCGAAATTCAACGTGCTCATTTCAGGGCCTCCTTGCCGATCAGGCTGTGGCGGGCGCGCTCTGACAACAGGTCGATGGCTGTCACCAGCAGCACGACCAGCAGCAACACGGCGGTGACGCGGTCATCCGAGTAGAAGCTGATCGTATGGCTCAGCTCCGTGCCGATCCCGCCCGCGCCGACGAACCCGACCACGGCAGAGGCGCGCACGTTGATCTCGAACCGCCACAGCGCGTAGGACGTAAAATTCGGCAGCACTTGCGGCAGGATGCCGTAGCGCATTTGTTCAAACCACGACCCGCCCACGGCTTTCATGCCATCGACCGGGCGCATGGATGCGTTTTCCACCACTTCGGAAAACAGCTTGCCCAGCGCGCCCGCGGCGTGAATGGTAATGGCCAGCACACCCGCAAGCGGGCCGATGCCGACCCAGAACACCAAGACCAGCGCGAACAGAATCTCTGGCACGCCCCGGCAGAATTCCAGAAAGCGGCGCGCGATGGTGCCGACCCACCCGGCGGGCGTGGTGTTGCGCGCGGCCAGAAAGCTCAGGACCACGGCCAGCCCCGTGCCCAGCAGCGTCGCGGTCAGCGCCATCAGGATGGTCTCCCAGATGAGCGTGATGTATTTCCAGAAATCGTTATACCAGAAGCCGATAGAGCCGGGCGGGAACTTGCCTTCGGCATTGCGCCCGTCGAACAGCACATCCGTGTCGAACGACGGCATGACGCTGCCGAAATATTCGAAAATGCGCGGCACGCCAGATGCCAGCCTGTCAGGCATGAAATCCGCGATCCAGATGGACCACGCCAGAAAGCCTATGAACAAAGCCAAAAGCAGCAGGTTCGCGGTCATCCGGTCGCGGATCAGTTGCGCGCGGTGGCGCTCGAACAGGGCGACGGGGTCTTGCCCGCCGGGGGTTTGCGACATGTCCGCCATGTCAGTTCACCACGCGGGGGGCTTCGGCCGCCGGTTTGTCGCCGGGGCGCAAGGAGGTCGAGGTCATGGCCTCCGAGAACGCCTCTTCCGCCTCGGCGCCGTAAATCTCGCGCGCGGCCTTGTCGGTCAGTTCCTTGGCGGTGCCGTCGAACACGATCACACCGTCCTGCATGCCGATGACGCGGTCGCAATACTGGCGCGCGGTGTCCAGCGTGTGCAGGTTGCAGATCACCGTCAGCCCGTCTTCCTGGTTGATGGCGCGCAGCGCATCCATCACCACCTTGGCGTTCAGCGGGTCAAGGCTGGCGATGGGTTCGTCGGCCAGCATGATGCGCGGTTCCTGCACCAAAGCGCGGGCGATCGCCACGCGCTGCATCTGCCCGCCCGACAGCGTGTCGGTCTGTTGCAGCGCGGTATGCGCCATGCCCAGACGGTCCAACGCGCGAATGGCGAAGGCGCGTTCCTTGGCGGAAAACATCCCTGCCATGGAAGTGACGAACCCATGGTGGAACAGGCGTCCCGACATGACATTGGTCAGCACGTCCAGCCGCCCCACAAGGTTGAACTGCTGGAACACCATGGCGCATTCGTTGCGCCACTGGCGCAGATCGCGGCCCTTCAGCGCGGTAATGTCGCGCCCGTCGAACAGCATCTGCCCGCCGGACGGTTCGTTCAGCCGGTTTATCATGCGCAGCAGCGTGGATTTGCCCGCGCCCGACCGCCCGATAATGCCGACCATCTGGCCGTCGGGAATGGTCAGCGTGGCGGGTTTGACCGCGACATTGTCGCGGAACTGCTTTGTCAGGCCCTTGAATTCGAGCATGGGATCTCTCCTGTCGGCGGCGGGGGATGGCCGCGAAAACGGCGGCAGGCCCCCGCATCCGGCAGGGGCCTGCAACTGGGGTGGTTGGCTTAGCGGGACCCGGCCAATTCGGCCTCGCGCATGGCGACGATGCCTTCGTAGAAGCCGTGATCGACCTCGGCATAGCCGTTGCCATCCCCGCCCACGGTGTCGGCGTAGCAGTCCGGGTGGTTGTCCTTCATGCCCAGGTGAAAATCTATCACCAGTTGGCGCGCTTCTTCCGGCAGGTCGTTGCGCAGAACGGTCGGGCCGTTGGGGATCAGGCTGGATTGCCAGATCACATTCACCTCGGACATGTCGAGCAGACCGTTATCCACCATGCGGCGCAGGTTGCCGCGGGTGTAGCCTTCGGACGCCTCGCCCATCATGGACGACCACGTGGCGGCGGCGTCATACTGGCCTTGCAGCACGGCGACGACGCCTTGTTCATGCCCGCCGCCAAAGCCGGTGGACTCGAAATAGGTTTCGGTGTCGATCCCGGCACGTTCCAGCTCAGACCGCGGCACGAGGTAGCCCGAGGTCGAATTCGGGTCGGCGAAGGCCAGCGTCTGACCTTGCAAATCGTCCAACGAGGCCAGGCCGCTATCCGCGCGAGTCACGATAACGGAGTAATAGCCAAGGCTGTCATCGACATTCTTGGTGGTCAGAACGGGCGACACGGCGTCACTGTCTTGCAGGTAAACGCCCGCATAGCCCGATGCGCCCATGCCCGCCTGGTGCAACTGGCCCGCCAGCAGGCCCTGCATGACACCGGCATAGTCAGAGGCCGGGAACAATTCGACCGGCACGCCCAGCGCGTCGCCCAGCAGGTTGGCAAAGCAGTCGTAGCGGCGCAGGCGGTCGGCTTCATTCTCGCCGCCCAGCAGGCCGACATTGTAGGTGCCGAAATCGGCGCGCCAATCGGCGGCAACCGGGGCGACAGAGGTCAGAAGAATGGCGAGCGTGGCCGCGACGCCGGAAACTGTGTTGGTCATGGTGTTCGTCCTTTTGAGTGGATGAAGATCAGACCCCCGCAACTCTCCCCCCGCGCGGGCCATGAAAAAGGGCGGCCCGTCTGGGCCGCCCCCTGTTCGTGCATCAGCGAGAGCCGCGCAGCTCTTCCTCGCGCATGGCGACCACGCCTTCGAAGAAGCCGTGGTCGACTTCGACCCAACCCTGCCCTTCGCCGAAGGACACGTCGTAGTAGCACTGGGGATCGGTTTCCAGCTGGTTCGCAAGGTAGTCCTTGACGATGTCCTTGGCTTCTTCCGGGATGTCCTGGCGCACGACAACCGGGCCGTTCGGGATGTTCGGGCTTTCCCAAACGATGTTCAGGTCGGCCATGTCCAGCAGGCCATTGTCGATCATGCGGCGCAGGTTGCCGCGGGTGTAGCCTTCGGACTGCTCGCCCTGGCCCGATGTCCAGGTCACACCGGCATCATACTGACCCTGAAGCACGGCCACCACGGCCTGCTCGTGACCGCCGCCGAACCCGGTGCGGCTGAAGTATTCCTCGTCATTGATGCCCATGCGCTTCAGCTCGAACCGGGGCACAAGGTAGCCCGAGGTCGAGTTCGGGTCGGCATAGGCCAGCGACTTGCCTTCCAGCTGCTCGATCGAGGTCAGGCCGCTATCGGCACGGGTATACATCACAGAGATATAGCCGGTGGACCCGTCAGCCTCGGCCGAAACGAACAGCGGCTCTACCGCGTCAGCGTCTTGCAGGTAGATCCCGGCATAGCCCGAGGCACCCAGCGCGGCATATTCAAGCTGACCGGCCAGCAGGCCCTGCATGACGCCCGCATAATCGGGGGCGGGGAACATCTCTACCGGAACGCCCAAGCGCTCGGACAGCGCGGTGGCAAGGCATTCGTTGTTGCGCAGACGGTCGGCTTCGTTTTCGCCGCCCAGCAAGCCAATGCGAAACACCGGCAGATCGGCGCGCCAATCGTCTTGGGCGGAAACGGGAAGGGCGCTCAGCGCGGTCGTGGCGGCGAGCAGCGTGGCAAGAGCCTTGGATGTCATGTGTGATCTCCAGATCATGGCAGCATTCAGGTCCGCGACTTGCGGACGGTCTGGAGATCGCAGGCTTGTGTGACGTCACGACAATGGATTTGTAAATGTTTCGCTAACCAAGGCAGCGCGCCGCCATCTTCTGCGGGTTCGCGCTGCTATCCCGTCATGCTGACGTTACACGCGCGCAACGACGCCGAATCGCGCAGCCATGGGGCGCGGCAGCAAAACACGCGCGGGTGTCGCTAGTTCAACGCTACATCTGGGAACTATGGTGAGCCGGCAGGGGTTTCGAACCCTGGACCTACTGATTAAAAGTCAGTTGCTCTACCGGCTGAGCTACCGGCTCACTCTGAGGCCGCTACTTAGAAAAGCCGGATCACAGGGTCAAGGACAAAAGCCACGCGCGCACAATGTTTTCCAAGGGCGCTTTCGCACGGGTCTGGTCAGGCCCGGCACGCGCCGTTATATCGCGGGCATGACTGAAGCACCCTTGACCTTTCACAAGATGCACGGCGCGGGAAACGATTTCGTCGTGATCGACTCGCGCCATTGCGCGGGCGGGGTGATGACGGCTGCGCTGGCGCTGGCGCTGGGCGACCGTCACCGGGGCGTGGGGTTCGACCAACTGGCGGAATTGCGCGCAGCCGATGACGCGGACCTGGAACTGGATTTCTGGAATGCCGACGGCTCGCGCGCCGGGGCCTGCGGCAATGCCACCCGCTGCGTGGCCGCGATGGTCATGGGCCAGACGGGCGCGCAAAGCCTGAGCATCCGCACCGCGCGCGGGTTGCTGCATGCCGAGGATCGCGACGGGCAGATCTGGGTCAACATGGGCGCGCCGGTGCTGGACTGGCAGGGCATCCCGCTGGCGCAGGACTGCGACACGCTGCATCTGCCCCTGCCCGGCGACCCGGCGGGCGTGGGCATGGGCAACCCGCATTGCGTGTTCTTCGTGGCAGATGCCGACGCCGCCCCGGTGGCGGACCACGGCGCGCAGGTCGAACATGACCCGCTGTTCCCCGAGGCGACCAATGTCGAATTCGCGTCCCTGACCGCCCCCGACCACCTGCGCCTGCGCGTGTGGGAACGCGGCACGGGGATCACGCTTGCTTGCGGGTCCGGCGCTTGCGCCACCGCTGTCGCTGCGCACCTGCGCGGCCTGACCGGGCGACGCGTGACCATCACCGCCGATGGCGGCACGCTCATGGTGGAGTGGCGCGACGATGGCGTCTGGCTGACCGGCCCGGTCGCGCATGTTTTCACCGCCACGCTGGCCGACGGGTTCGGGACATGACCGCGCCCCGCTTCACAACGCTCGGCTGCCGCCTGAACGCGTATGAAACGGAAGCGATGAAACGGCTGGCCGAGGACGCGGGCGTGGGTGACGCGTTGGTCGTGAACACCTGCGCCGTCACCTCGGAAGCCGTGCGCAAGGCGCGTCAGGAAATCCGTCGCCTGCGCCGCGACAACCCCGGCGCGCCGATTGTCGTGACCGGCTGCGCGGCACAAACTGAACCGGACACCTTTGCGGCCATGCCCGAAGTGACCCGCGTCATCGGCAATTCGGAAAAGATGCAGCCCGCCACATGGGCCAGCCTGACCCCCGACCTGATCGGGCAGACAGAGCGCGTGATGGTCGATGACATCATGTCGGTGCGGGAAACCGCCAGCCACCTGATCGACGGGTTCGGCACCCGCGCGCGCGCCTATGTGCAGGTTCAGAACGGGTGTGACCACCGCTGCACCTTTTGCATCATCCCCTATGGGCGCGGCAATTCGCGCTCCGTCCCCGCGGGCGTGGTGGTGGACCAGGTCAAACGGCTGGTGAATGAGGGGTATCTGGAGGTCGTGCTGACCGGCGTGGACCTGACAAGCTGGGGCGCGGACCTGCCCGCGACGCCCCGCCTGGGCGACCTGGTGCGCCGCATTCTGCGGCTGGTCCCCGATCTGGCGCGGCTGCGGATTTCGTCCATCGATTCGATAGAGGCCGACCCCGCCCTGATGG
>JAAAPG010000250.1 GCA_009908405.1 Alphaproteobacteria bacterium
CGCGTCTTGCCGGGGGCGGACCCGCGCGCGCTCGCCCCCTTGGTGCATCTGGAGGGTGCTGCGCCGCCGCGCTGGCTGCGGCGGCTTGGCGTGCTGGGCGGCGACACGAGCGCCCTGCGCCTGACCAAGGCGGAAGCGCGCGATCTGAGCCGCCTGCGGGATGCGGTTGGCGACATAACCCCGCCCGCTGCTCTGGGCTACCATCTGGGGGCCGATCTGGGCGCGGATGCGGCTCTGGCCCGTGCGGCCATGCTGGAAAGCCCCCTGCCCGCCGACTGGCAGGCCGATGTCATGCGCGGCGCGCATGCGCGCTTCCCCGTTCGCGCGGCAGACTTGCCGGGGCTGGAAGGTGCCGCCTTGGGCCAACGCCTGAAGGCGCTCGAATCCCGCTGGATCGCGTCCGATTTCACCGCCACGCGCGACGATCTGCTGGGCTGACTGGCGCAAAGCAGCCAGACGCCCTATGTCCTGTCCAAAGGACATTTCATGCTGCAAAAGACAGACCCTTCGCAAAAACCGACCCTTGCCTTTCGGCTGGCGGGCCTGATCGACGGTTTCGCCCATGCCGACGGGCCGCCCCCGCAAAGCCTGCTGCGCTTCATGCTGTGGTCGGTCAAAGGGTCCTGGCCGGTGTTGGCGCTGGCGACGGTCATCTCGGCCATCGTTGGCACGACCGAAGTGGTCTCGGCGCTGCTGCTGGGCCGGATCATCGACGCGGCGACAGAGACCGGCGCGCAAGGCTTCATCGCCGCGCATGGCTGGCTGATCGCGGGTTTTGTCCTGTTCTTCATGGTCGTGCGGCCCCTGGCCTTCGGCATATCTTCCGCCGCCAACAGCATCGTGGTGCAGCCCAATATCTTCGTGCTGGTGCAATCGCGGCTGAACCGCTGGACGCTGGGCCAGCCCGTGACCTTCTTCGACAACGACTTTGCGGGCCGCATCGCGCAAAAACAGGTGCAAACCGCCCGCGCGCTGACCGATGTCGCGAATGAGACCATCAACACCATGGCCTTCGCGCTGTCGTCGATCATCGGGTCAGTGGTGCTGCTGTTCACCATCGACCCGCGCATGGCGCTGGCGCTGGCGGTGTGGCTGGTGGGGTATCTTTCGCTGATCCGCTATTTCCTGCCGCAGGTGCGCGAGCGGTCGGGCAAACGGGCCGGTGCGCGGGCGCGTGTCAGCGGGCAGGTGGTCGACACGATCAGCAACATCAAGACCGTCAAGCTGTTCGCCCATGCCGCGTATGAAGACCGCGCCGCGCTGAATGCCATGAGCGCATTCCGCGACCGCTCTGTCGAATTCGGCGAGGTGCAGGCATGGTTCCGCTTTGGCCTGATGCTGGTCGCGGGCATTCTGCCGGTGCTGCTGATTGGCGGCACGCTGTGGCTGTGGGCGCAGGGCATGGCCAGCACGGGCGACATTGCCGCCGCCGGGGCCGTGGCTATTCGCATTGCGCAGATGACCGGCTGGGTCAGTTTCGTGCTGATGGCGATTTATTCCAACATTGGCGAAATCGAGGACGGGATGAAAACCCTGACCCCGCGCCCCGACCTGACCGACGCGCCGGATGCGGTTGCGATCGACCGCGCCGACGGGGCCGTCGCGTTCGAGGATGTGGGCTTTGCCTACGGGCGCGACGCGGGCGGGGTGGACGGGCTGCGCCTGAGCATCGCCAAGGGTGAGAAAATCGGGATCGTGGGCGCCTCTGGGGCCGGGAAATCCACGCTGGTTGCGCTGTTGATGCGACTTTACGACGTGGAAGCGGGGCGCATCACGCTGGACGGGCGCGACATTCGCGAGCTGACGCAGGAAAGCCTGCGCCGCAACATCGCCATGGTCACGCAGGAAACGGCCATGTTCAACCGCTCTGCCTTGGACAATATCCGCTATGGCCGCCCCGATGCCACCCGCGCCGAGATAGAGGCCGCCGCGAAAGCGGCTGAGGCGCATGAGTTCATCAAGGATTTGCAGGACCACGAAGGCCGCCGCGGCTATGACGCGCAACTGGGCGAACGCGGCGTGCGGCTATCGGGCGGGCAACGCCAACGCATTGCGCTTGCGCGTGCCTTCCTGAAAGACGCGCCCATCCTGGTGCTGGACGAGGCGACATCGGCGCTCGATTCAGAGGTCGAGGCCGCCGTGCAAGACGCGCTGCAACCCTTGATGCGGGGCAAGACCGTGCTGGCGATTGCACACCGGCTAAGCACCATTGCGCAGTTGGACCGCATCGTGGTGCTTGACGCGGGCCGCATCCTTGAGCAAGGAACCCATGAGCAGCTTCTGGCCAAGGGCGGCACTTATGCGCGCTTCTGGGCACGGCAATCGGGCGGGTTTCTGGGCACGGATGATGACGCGGAACACGGATTACAACACCATTGACGCCGCCGAGTTCGGGCGCGGCTTGCGTGGCGTTGGCGTGAACTTGCTATGCCGCGACGTGGCGGCGATGGCGGCGTTCCTGCGCGATGTGCTGGGGCTGAGCGTGTTACGTGAAAGTGCGGATTTCGCGATTGTGGCGCATGACGGCATGGTGTTCCAGCTTCATTCCGACGCGAGTTTCGGGGCCCACCCGGTCCTTGGCCTTGTGCCCGACAACCCGCCGCGCGGCGGTGGCGCGCAACTCTACCTGTTCGGTTTGGACCCGGACGCGGTGGTGGCGCGTGCCGACCTCGAGACCGTGATCGAACAGCCCACCGACAAACCGCACGGCCTGCGCGAGGCGACCGTGCTGTCGCCCGAAGGCTATGCCTTCAGCCCGGCGCGGGCGCTTTGATCGCGCTGACCATCACCCGCCTTGGCCACCATGGCGACGGGGTGGCCGATGGCCCTGTTTTCGTGCCGCGCACCTTGCCGGGTGAGCTGGTCGAGGGCGCGGTGACGGGCGACCGCATGGCGGCA
>JAAAPG010000251.1 GCA_009908405.1 Alphaproteobacteria bacterium
GGCCGGGGTCAGGGTCAGCAGCTTGCCGGTGCCATCCTCGCCCCGTTCCAACCCGCGCGCGACATCGGCCAGTTCGTCGAACAGCGCCCCCGCTTCGCGCCCGGCCAGCTTGCGGCGCTGCGGGTGCTGGGCGTCGGGCATGGCCCCGGTGATGACGGCCAGAAATTCGGCACCATACCGTTCCAGCTTGGTCGCACCAATGCCGGAAATGCGCGCCATGGCGTCCATGCTGTCAGGCCGGGTTTCGGCCATTTCAATCAATGTCCGGTCGGTGAAAATGACATAGGCGGGCACGCGCGCGGTTTCGGCCAGCGCGCGGCGCTTGGCCTTCAGCGCCGACAGAAGCGGCGCGTCTTCGTCCGACACCAGCGCCTTGACCGCTGGCCCGTCCCGCGCGGTTTTTATCGTGTCCTCGCGCAGGGTGATTTCCGCCTCTCCGCGCAGGATGGGACGGGCGGTTTCGGTCATGCGCAAGGCGCCGTGGCGCTCGGCATCGGGGCGCACCAAGTCACGCCCCATCATTTGCCGGAACACGGCCTGCCACTTGGCCCGGCTCAGATCGCGCCCCACGGCGAAGGTCGGCAAATGGTCATGCCCGCGCGCGCGCACCTTGTCGGTGGCGTTGCCGGTCAGGATATCGACCAGGTGGCCCACCCCGAAGCGTTCATCCGTGCGCAGCATGGCCGACAGCGCCTTGCGCACCGGGGTCGTGGCGTCGAACAGCTTGACCGGCCGCGCGCACAGGTCGCAGTTGCCGCAAGGCTCCGACGGCTCGCCAAAATAGGACAGCAGCACCTGGCGGCGACAGCCCCCGGCCTCTGCCAGCCCCAGAAGCGCGTTCAACCGGACATGATCGGCTTCGCGCCGCTCTGGCGGGGCCGGGCTTTCGTCTATCTGCGCGCGGCGCAGGCGGATGTCGTCAGGGCCGTATAGCGTGAACGTGTCGGCGGGTGCGCCGTCGCGGCCCGCGCGGCCGATTTCCTGGTAATACGCCTCTATCGACTTGGGCAAATCGGCATGCGCCACCCAGCGAATATCGGGCTTGTCGACGCCCATGCCGAAGGCCACGGTGGCGACCACGACCAGATCGTCCTCGCGCTGGAACAGTTCTTCCACGGCGCGGCGGGTGTCGGCCTCCATCCCGCCATGATAGGCACGGGCGTTATGGCCCGCCTCGCGCAGGCCCTGCGCCAAGGCTTCGGTCCGCGCGCGGGTGCCGCAGTAGACGATGCCCGACTGCCCCCGCCGCGCGGCCGCATAGGTCAGGATCTGCTTGCGCGGGCTGTCCTTGACCGTGAAATTCAGCGTGATGTTGGGCCGGTCGAAACCGCGCAGGAATACGTTCGGCGCGCGCCCGTCGAACAGCCGTTTCAGGATTTCGGCGCGGGTCTCGGCGTCCGCCGTGGCGGTAAAGGCCGCCATGGGCACATCGAGCGCGCGCCGCAAATCGCCGATACGCAGGTAGTCGGGGCGGAAATCATGCCCCCACTGGCTGACGCAATGCGCTTCATCCACGGCAATCAGGGTGCAGCGCGCGCGGCGCAGCAGGTCCAGCGTGCCCGAGGAGGCCAGCCGCTCCGGCGCGATATACAGCAGTTTCAAGTCGCGCCGGTCGATCGCCTCGAACACCGCGTCGCGTTCGGCTTCGGTATTGCCGGAGGTCAACGCCCCGGCGGCCACGCCCAGTTCCTGCAAGCCGCGCACCTGGTCGCGCATCAGCGCAATCAGCGGCGAGATGACAAGCGTCATCCCGTCGCGGCACAGCGCCGGTAGCTGGAAACACAGCGACTTGCCGCCGCCCGTGGGCATGAGCGCCAGCGTATCGTGACCCGCCGCGACCGAATCCACGATCTCGGACTGGCCGGGGCGGAACCCGTCAAAGCCGAAGACTTGTTTGAGGATCGCCTGCGGATCGGCCCCCTCAGATGAACATGGCGGCATTATTCGTGATAACGATCTGGATTGCGTAAATCGCCAGCAAGGCCACCAGCGGCGCCAAGTCGATCCCGCCAAGGTCGGGCAGGAACTGGCGGATGCGCATGTAAACCGGTTCCACCAGCCGGTTGATGCCGTCCCAGATCGACGCCACCATCGGCGAGCCCAAGCTCAGCACGTTGAAATTAATCAGCCAGCTCAGGATGATATGGATGATGATGATGAATTGCGCCACGTTCAGCACAAGCAAGAGTATCTGGATGATCGACAGCATCTTGGGCCTTTCCCGTTCGGTTGTCCCATATCTAAGGGCGTAGCTTGACAAGGGCAACCATTTCGCCCGTCTGGATACCCGTCTGGACATGGGCTGCGCAATCGCTAGATAAAGCGTGTTGCCACATAAGGACATCCAGATGCTCGTTATCCTGTCGCCTGCCAAGAAACTGGATTGGACCGCCCGGCCCGATGCCACCACCCGGCCCGATTTTCAGGCCGATGCGGTGCGGCTGGCGGATGTCGCGCGCGGCCTTGGCGCGCCGGGGCTGAAAAAGCTGATGCATATCAGCGACAAGCTGGCAGAGCTGAACATGGAACGGTTCGAGAATTTCGCGCCCGACCCGGACGAGGACGCCACACGCCCCGCCATTCATGCCTTCGCGGGCGACACCTACACGGGGCTGGATGCGCGCACGCTCGACCCCGATGCGCTGGATTGGGCGACGGGGCATTTGCGCATTCTGTCGGGGCTTTACGGCCTGCTGCGCCCGTTCGATGCCATGCAGCCCTACCGGCTGGAAATGGGCAGTCGCTTGGCGACGGAGCGCGGCAAATCGCTTTACGACTATTGGGGCGACCGCATTTCATGCGCGCTCAATGACGTCGCCGCGGCGGCGGGCACGGATGTCATCGTGAACTGCGCGTCACAGGAATATTTC
>JAAAPG010000302.1 GCA_009908405.1 Alphaproteobacteria bacterium
ATGAACCCCACCCCCAGCGTGGTGATCATCATGATGCAGAACTGCACGTCATTCATGCCGATTTCCTGCGCCAGCGGGAACATGAGCGGCGCAAGGATGACGATGTTGGGCGTTGTTTCCATCACGGTGCCGGCGATAATCAGGATCGCGATCATCAACAGGATGATGATGGCCGGGTTTTCCGACACCGTTGTCATGGCGTAGACGAAGCCCTGCGGCACGCCGATGATGGCCATGGCCTGCGACAGCGGCAGCGAGAACGCCACGATGGGCAGGATCACGCCGTTCACCTTGGCCGAAGAAATCATCATCGACGGGAAGTCGGATATCTTCAGCGTGCCGAGCAGGAACCCCATGGCGATGGTCACGGTCACCGCGGCGGCCCCGGCTTCGGTCGGTGTCAGGCGCCCCGAGAAGATGCCCCAGAAGATGATGCCGGGGATCATGAAGGCATACCAGCCCTTGGCCAGCACGCGGCCAAGGTTCGCCGCCCATTCACCAAAGCTCATCAGGGTGTCGTCGGCCTTTGCCAGTTTACGGCTGACGATGATGTTGGTGACAAGGATGGACCCAAGGATCAGCAGGCCCGGAATGATCGCCGCCTTGAACAGCGTGCTGGCGGATATGCCCAGCACAAGGCCGATGACGATATAGGCAATCGACGGCGGGATCAGGATGCCGGTGCAGGCGCCCGCGGCGACCAGCGCGCAGGCATAGGGGCGGGGATAGCCCGTCTCGACCAGCCGGTCGATGGTCATGCGGCCCACGGCAGCCGCGCCCGCGGCGTCAGAGCCCGAGATGGCCGAGAACATGCCGCAGACCAGCACCGTGGCCGACCCGAAGCCGCCGCGCGCCCAGCAGGTCAGCGCATCGGCCACGTCCAGGAACTTGCGCGACAGGCCGGTGCGGACCAGCACGTCACCCGTCAGGATGAACAGGGGCACCGCCGTCAGCGCGAAATGGTCGATGCCGCCGAACAGCGTTTCGCCAACAATGCCGACCGGCAAGGCTTGCGACATGACCAGAATGCCGATGGACGCCACGCCGATGCAGGCCCAGATCGGCACGCCCAGTGCGATAAGCACGAAGAAAGCCAGCAAGGGAAGGTAGAAATCCCACCCCAGCTCGGTGGTGAATTGTTCTTGTGTCCACAGCATGGCCGCCCCCTAGTCGAACAATTTTTCGCCGGTGAATGGCGGCTCGTTGCGTTTCAGGCTGCCAAGGTCGCGCCAGATGGATTGCAACAATCGAATGCTGACCATGGAAAACCCGATGGGCACGGCCAGCAGGAAATACACCTTGGACACGCGCAGCCCGTCCGTGACGGACCCGAACCGCATGGATGTGCCGACCGCGTGCCAGGACCAGATGACCACGGCCACCGCGACGGCCAGCATGATAAGATCGCCCAGCAGGTAAAGCAGGGTCTGGCCCCGGTGCGGCAGCGCGTGAAAAATGACGTCGATGCGGATATGCGCGCGGTCCTTGATGGCTGCGGATGCGCCGATCCACACTAGGTAGATGAAGGAATAGCGCACCAGTTCCTCGCCCCAGATCGACGAATAGGACAGGACCTCGCGGCGGATCACCTCGACCACCATGGTCGCGACAAGCAGGATATAGAAGAAGAGCAATGCCCAGCGCTCGGCATTGCGGTCCAATGCGCGCAGCATGGCCGCCCCCCTTGGTTCGGTGACTGGTCAGGATGGTGTGTGCCGCCGGACTGTATCGCCCGGCGGCCAGCGTGACTTATGCGTCGTCCACCGGGATGCCGGCATAGGTATCGGCGGCCTCGGCCAGCGCGTTGAAGCTGTCCATATCGCCTGCAAGCTCGGTCTTGAAGTTGTCCCACTCGCTGCGCTGGTAGCCGACAGTCTCGCGCCACTCGGTCAGCTGGTCTTCGCTCAGGCTGTGGAACTGCACGCCCGCCTTGCGCATTTCGGCCATGGCGTAGTTGCGGGCCGACGGCACCTTGGCAAGGTTCTGCATCATGGTGATGCGGCCCGCTTCCTCGATCCCGTCCTGCACGTCGGCTGGCATGGAATTGAACCATTCAAGGTTCATCGAATAGACTTGGCTATCGGGCACCGGCTGGTTGAAGGTGACATGGCTGAGGATGTCGCGGAAGCCGAACACGTTCAGCGCGCCCACGGACGGGTCAAGACCATCGGCCACGCCTTGCGTGATCGCCGACGGTGTTTCGCCCCAGGCGACCGGCGTCGGGTTCGCACCGGCCATCGAGTAATACTGCTGCAACATCTGCGAGCCGGGGACGCGGAATTTCACACCGGCCAGGTCGGACGGCACCAGAACCGGGTTTTCGATCCCCTTGCGCAGGGCGATCACGCGCGGGTCGATGACGATGTAGAACAACGGCTTGAAGCCGCGCTCTTCGACCTTGGGGTGAACGCGGTCGATCCATGTGTCGGAATTGACAAGGTTCACGAAACGCTGGTTCGACCCGCACAGATAGGGCAGGTTGATAAGGTCCACGACCGGGGCGAAGGGCGCGAAATTCGACAACGAGTGCTGGGCGCACTGGATCGCCCCGTTCTGCACGCCGCTGACAAGCTCGCCGCCGGACCCAAGCTGACCGCCGGGCGCCAGACGTACATAGACCTTGCCGTTCGTGGCGTTCTGGATGTTTTCCTTCAGGTCAAGCTGCATGATGGGGTAGCTGCGTGTCGCCCCCAGCACATAGGCGGTGGCGATGGTCATCACGTGATCGGCCGCGGCCTCGCGCTCACGCTCTTCTGCCGCGGACTGCGCCGCCGCTTCCGACGACCACAACGTGCCCGCCGCGCCCGCGACAAGGGCGGCCGTGAACCCGCCGGTCGAGGCAAGCTTCAGGAAATTGCGCCGCTCCG
>JAAAPG010000083.1 GCA_009908405.1 Alphaproteobacteria bacterium
CTGCCCTATTGGAAATCCGCGCCTTGCGTGGACCCGGATGTGATTAGCCTTGGTCAATACCGCTGGAATCCGGTGCCGCATGCCGAATCCGGCCTGACATGGCTGACGGGGATGCGCACCATGACCACGGCGGGCGACGTGAACACCCAAACCGGCATGGCCAGCCATATCTACCTTGTGACGAACTCGATGGTGGACGCCTATTTCTATTCAGCCGACAGCGAGCTGCTGGTGGTGCCGCAAGAGGGGCGTTTGCGCTTTTGCACAGAACTTGGGGTAATTGATCTTGAGCCCAAGGAAATCGCCATCCTCCCCCGTGGGTTGGTCTACCGGGTCGAGGTGCTGGAGGGGCCCTGCCGCGGATTTGTTTGCGAGAATTACGGGCAAAAGTTCGAGATGCCGGGCCGTGGCCCCATCGGTGCCAATTGCATGGCCAACCCGCGCGATTTCAAGGCCCCCGTCGCGGCC
Source organism: Alphaproteobacteria bacterium (assembly GCA_009908405.1). Taxonomy (GTDB): domain Bacteria; phylum Pseudomonadota; class Alphaproteobacteria; order Rhodobacterales; family Rhodobacteraceae; genus Roseinatronobacter. The sequence goes on from JAAAPG010000083.1 coordinate 469, forward strand.
TTCGAGGATCGCGAAGTTCCGTCCACCCTGACCATTAAATGGTGCGGGCAGTTCCACGAAACCCGGATCGCGCAAAGCCCGCTGGACGTGGTCGCGTGGCACGGCAATTACGCGCCCTACAAGTATGACCTGCGCAGCTATTGCCCGGTGGGTGCGATCCTGTTCGACCACCCGGACCCCAGCATTTTCACCGTGCTGACGGCACCATCGGGCGTGCCGGGCACCGCGAATATCGACTTCGTGCTGTTTCGCGAGCGTTGGATGGTGGCGGAAAACACCTTCCGCCCGCCGTGGTATCACAAGAACATCATGTCGGAACTGATGGGCAATATCTATGGGCAGTATGACGCGAAACCGCAAGGGTTCGTGCCCGGCGGGATGAGCCTGCATAACATGATGCTGCCGCATGGCCCCGACCGCGACGCGTTCGAAAAAGCATCGAACGCCAATCTTGGCCCCGACAAGCTGGACAACACCATGTCCTTCATGTTCGAAACCCGCTTCCCGCAGCACCTGACGCGCTTCGCCGCGACCGAAGCCCCGCTGCAAGATGATTACATCGACTGCTGGGACAGCCTGGAAAAGAAATTCGACGGCACGCCGGGGCGCAAGTGATCCGGGGGGCGGGTTGATGAGCATGATACGCTCTTGGGTGGACAGCGCGAATGACCCTGAAGGCGACTTCCCGCTGAACAACCTTGCGCTGGGAGTGTTCGATCCGGGCGATGGTCCGCGCTGCGGCGTCGCGATTGGCGACCGGATCGTGGATGCGGCGGCGCTTGAAGCAAACGGGCTTTTGGACCTTGGCCCGCGCCTGTGTGACCGCCCTTGTTGGAACGCACTCATGGCCGCAGGCCCAAAGGCATGGGACGCGTTCCGTGCGCGGATGACAGCACTTCTGCGCGAGGGTGCGCCAGAACAGGCTCGCGTCGCGCCACATCTGCACCCGATGGGCAGCGCGACACTGCATCTGCCTTTCACGGTCGCAGAATTCACCGATTTCTACGCGGGCCGCCACCACGCAACCAATGTCGGGACCATGTTTCGCGGGGCCGAGAATGCTCTGCCCGCCAACTGGCTGCATATCCCCATCGGGTATAATGGCCGCGCATCGTCGGTGGTCGTGTCGGGCACCCCGGTGCGCCGCCCTTGGGGGCAGGTGAAAGCGCCGGATGACAGTGCGCCGCGCTTCGCGCCCTCGGCCCGGTTCGATTTCGAACTGGAACTGGGCGCGATTGTCGGCCAGCCCTCGACCGGGCCGGTCAGCGTGGCGCAGGCGCAGGACATGATTTTTGGCTATGTGCTGCTGAACGACTGGTCCGCGCGCGATATCCAGGCGTGGGAATACCAGCCGCTCGGCCCGTTCCAGTCCAAGGCCACCGCGACCACCATCAGCCCGTGGATCGTCATGCGCGCGGCGCTCGACCCGTTCCGCGCGGCCCCGCCGGACCGCGAGGTTCCGCTGCTGCCGCATCTGTCCGATGCGGGCCGCGATTTCCACGATATAACGCTGGCGGTCACGCTGACGCCCGAACACGGCACGCCCGAAACCATCGCCCGCACCAACACGCGCGAACTTTACTATTCGCCCGCGCAGCAATTGGCGCATCACACCACCAGCGGCTGCCCCATGCGGGTGGGCGATCTGATCGGGTCCGGCACCATATCCGGCCCCACGCCCGACAGTCGCGGCTCCATGCTGGAACTGTCATGGGGTGGGCAAACCCCGATTGACCTTAACGGCGCCCCCCGCGCCTTCCTCGAAAACGGCGATACCGTCACCCTCTCCGGCGCGGCAATCGGCGAGGGCTACCGCATAGGGTTTGGCCCCTGCGGCGGCACTATCCTGCCCGCACGCCAAAACCCTTACGCGCCTTGATTTCATCTTGCCCCAAATACTCCCGCCGGAGGCGCATATCAGCCACCGGCACAACGACAGAAGGACGACCCCCATGGCCAAAGCCTTTGCCTCGCAAGGCGACATGACCGAGAAAAAGATCAGCTTCACCGAAGTGGGGCGCGATCTTTATGCCTTTACCGCCGAGGGCGACCCGAATTCCGGCGTCATCATCGGCGATGACAGCGTCATGGTGGTCGAGGCGCAGGCCACGCCCCGGCTTGCGCAAAAGGTGATCGACTGTATCCGCGAAATCACCGACAAGCCGATCACCCATCTGGCGCTGACGCATTACCACGCGGTGCGCGTGCTGGGGGCATCGGCCTATGGGGCGGGGCAAATCCTGATGTCGGATGCCGCGCGCGGCATGGTGGCCGAACGCGGGCAGGAAGACTGGGACAGCGAATTCCAACGCTTCCCGCGCCTGTTTCAGGGCCATGACAGCATCCCCGGCCTGACATGGCCCACCACCAGCTTTT
>JAAAPG010000144.1 GCA_009908405.1 Alphaproteobacteria bacterium
GGACGGGCTGATGTCCCGGCGCGCGGGCGATGTGGCCACACGCGACCCCAAGACCATCGGCCCGGACGCGCTGGTCTCCGAAGCGGTGGCGGTGATGAACGGCAACAAGGTCAATGCGCTTTGCGTGGTCAATGACGCTCAAGCGGTGCAAGGCATGATCCGCCTGCATGATTGCCTGCGCGCGGGTGTGGTCTGACGCGGCCTAGTCGGCCAACAGAACGGGGGCAAGACGGGCAGCGAAGGATTCGCGCCCGGCCGCGCTCAGATGGTCTTCGTCGGTCCAGAAACTGCGCGCACAGGTCAAAAAGTCATCAGGCATCTGCAAGTCGATCACGGCCATCTGGTCGACAACCCGGACCCGGTCCATCCCCTGCGCCAAGGCTGCGATCTTGTCGGTCAGCCGGTCGAAAAGCGCGGCTTGCCCCGGTCGCAACGCGAAATCATGGGCGCAGCCTTTGGCCATGACATAACTGTCGGGCAGATGCATTTCGATGCGCGGCGTCAGCCATATCACCGGCACATGGACCGATAGCGCGCCAAGATAGCGACCAATCGCCTCGATGGCCTTTGTCTTGATCTCCAGCGTCGTGACCGGGATCGCTGTCTCTGGGCCGAAGGTGCGGAACAGCCGCTCGGCGCTGCGTCCGGCGGCATCGGCCACCATATGCTGGCCCGCGCTTTCCAAGATCACATGGCGAAACAGCCCCGGATCTTGCGCCACCATGGCGCGGAACGGGTCCAGATTGCACGAATCCTCGGGCGTGCCGGGCCTGCATCCCGCGCGCGACAGGCCGAACAGAAACGGTGCGTCGCTGACCATGAACAGGCCTTCGATCAGGTCCAGCGCGTGGCTGTCGCCCAGCACGGCAACACCGGGGCCGTATTGGTCGCGGCATGACGCCAAGCGGGCCGCCAAGGCTGTATCAAACTCCGGGGCGCGGTAGACGAAACGGCACTCCGTCGGGTCTGAATAGCGCGCGATCAGATCGGCCTCTCGCAGCACGTCGAAGGTGCGGCGCTCTTCGTCGCTTGCCTGCGCAAGCCACAGCGCCGCGCGCCCCTCGGTCTGCAAGCCCCAGACGCCAAAGGCCACGAAACCGGTCATCGCCACACCGACAGCGGAAAACAGCGCTGGCCGACCGGGCAGAAGCGGCACATGGCCCTGCCCGCGATGCCGGAACGGGCGTTCGACCAAGCCCCAGCTGAGCGTTGCCAGCACAAAAACAAGCCCGCAGAGCAGCAGCATCAGCGCCAAGCCCGGTTCTGCCCCAATATAGATGCGCGCATAGGCGAAGAGCGGCTGGTGCCAGAGATATGCGCTGTAGCTGACCAGCCCGACCGCGACCAATCCGCGCCAACCCAAGGCGCGCCCCAAAACGGTACTCGCGTCGCAAAACAGGACCAGCGCCACCACACCGCCAACGGGCAGCAGCGTGGCATAGGACGGAAACAGCACCGTTTTGTCGTATAGAAAGACCGCCGTCAGAATCGCGCCGAACCCCGCAACACCCACCCCCTCGCGCAGCGCGCGCGGCAGGGCGTGCAAACGGGTGCGTATGACCGTTGATGACAGTGCAAAGGCGCAGAGCGCGCCTGACAGCAGCTCCCACGCGCGGGTCGGGAAGAAAAAGAAGCTTTGCGCCGGTTTGATCCGCCACGCGGCCTCGCTTAGTGCGAAGCTGCCCAGCAGCAGGATAACGCAAGCCCAGCCCGCCGCGCGGCGCCCGCCAAGGCGCCATGCCAGCAAAAGGATCGGCGGAAAGATCAGGTAGAACTGCTCTTCGACCGCCAGTGACCATGTGTGCAATAGCGGGTTCAACTCTGCCGCCGGCGCGAAATAATCCAGCCGGTCAATGAACAGGATGTTGGACAGGAACAGCGCCACCGCCGCGGCGGTTTCGGCAAAATCCTTGAATGCGGGGGGCAGAAGCAACCAATGCGCGACCGGGATGCACACCGCCATGACCAGAAACAGCGCGGGCAGAATGCGCCGCGCGCGCCTCTCGAAGAATTGCCGGAAGGTGAAACGCCCCTGTTCCAGGTCGCGCAGGATGATGCCGGTAATCAGGTAGCCCGACAGCACGAAGAACACGTCCACCCCGACGAACCCGCCCGAGAAGACCTCGAACCCGGCGTGAAAGAAGATAACGGGCAGTATCGCGACTGCCCGCAATCCATTGATCTCGCGGCGATATGGCATCATGGCAACGGGCCATAAACCACGCTACCGCGCATCACAAGACGCGGCTGCGTAGTGCCGCGTCAACCTGCGGCCTTGGCCTCATACTCCGCGGCCTCTGCCAGCCATTCGGCGGCATAGTCCACGTCCTGCCATTCCTTGAACCACGGCCCGCCACGGGTGTGGTGCACGGCTTGGGGGAACCCTTCGGCGGGTTTTTCATACCAGCCTTCCAGCCAGTTCCAGCCGGTGGGCAGCGCGCCGATTTCATCGTCCTGCGCCCATTGCAGGCGGTGCAGATAGGCGCCCGACTCGCGGTTCACGACTTCGGGCGTCAGCTGCTTTGTGCTGGAATGACCGCAATTCATCAGCATGAAGGACGACCAGTTCTTGCGCGGGTAGGCCGATTGCGGCACCCCGTCCATCTTGGTGGTTTCCTTGGGCGTGTAATCGTGCTGCACGACGCAAACCGCCTTGGCCGGGTCCATGTATTGCTGCAATTCCGCGACATCGCCGAAGAACAGGAAATCGCAATCGACGAAGATCGCCCAGCCCTGATAGCCCGCCAGGTGCGGCACCAGAAAGCGCGAATAGGTGAACTCGGTCGAGGCCAGCGGATCGATCTCGCGCGTATACAGCCCTTGGTCCACCAGCTCTTGCAGTTT
>JAAAPG010000092.1 GCA_009908405.1 Alphaproteobacteria bacterium
GCCTTTACGCCCTTTGCCGTCGCCTTGGCCATGATCCTGCCGATTGGCGCGATGATGCCCTGGAAGCGCGGGAACCTGTCACGCGTGATGCGCCCGCTTTGGGGGCTGGCGGCGCTGTCGGTGGCCATGGGGGCATTGGTCTGGGCCATGCAGACGGGCAGCTCGGCTATTGTTCCCGTAGGTGTGGCCTTGGGCCTGTGGGTCGTCATGGGCGCCGCGGCGGATCTGTGGACGCGCACCGGGCGCGGCACGATCGGCAACCGGCTGTCGCGTCTGGCCCGCCTGCCCCGTGCGGATTGGGGCAAGGCAACGGCGCATTCCGGCCTGGGGGTGACCGTGTTCGCCGTCGCGGCCCTGACCGGCTGGGAAAGCGAGGATATCCGCGTGTTGCAGATTGGCGAGAGCTTCGACAAGGGCGGCTACACGCTGACCCTGACCGGGGTGGAGCGCGTGCAGGGGCCGAACTACTCCTCGACCATGGGGGTGATCGAGGCCACGCGCGATGGTGAGCCCGTATCCATCTTGCGCCCCGAAAAGCGCTTCTACCCGATCGCAGGGATGCCCACGACCGAAGCCGCGATCAACTACAAGATCCACCGCGACCTGTATGTCACGCTGGGCGATCCGCAGGACAATGGCGGCTGGGCCGTGCGCACCTATATAAAGCCCTTCGCCAACTGGCTGTGGATGGGCGTGGCGCTGATGGCGTTGGGTGGCATCCTGTCGCTGAGTGACCGGCGCTACCGCGTGGCCGCTGGCGCGAAAAAGCGCGCGGGCCCCAACGCGGTGCCAGCGGAATGAGGTCGATCGGCGCGCTGGTTCTGGCGGTGTTGCTGGCCCTGACAGGGCCAGGCTTTGCCGTGCAACCCGATGAAATACTGGATGATCCCGCGCTGGAGCAACGCGCGCGGGACTTGTCGGCCGGGTTGCGCTGCCTTGTATGCCGCAACGAATCCATCGACGAATCCAATGCCGACCTTGCGCGGGACATGCGCATCCTTGTGCGCGAACGGCTTGTGGCGGGTGATAGCGACCAAGACGTTGTCGACTTTCTGGTCGACCGTTTCGGTGAATACGTGCTGCTGCGCCCGACCACGCAGGGCAGCAATATCTTGCTATGGATTGCCGGTCCCGCCTTGTTCCTGATCGCATTCGGCGGGGCCGTGGTCTACCTGCGCAGCCGCGCGCGCAAAAAGCCCCCGACCGACGCGCTGAGTGACGCTGAAAAGCGGCGCTTGGATGAACTGCTGAAAGAGTAACGCAAGGTCCGGGTTTCCCCCGCCCCGGCTTTGCGCCACTATCCGAACAGATCAGGCGCGAGGGCTTCATGGATTACCAGACGATCACAACCCGCGAAGATGGCGGCATCGGCATTGTCACGCTGGCGCGGCCCGACATGATGAACGCGCTGAACCGCCAGATGCGCGCGGAACTGACCTACGCATTGACGGAGCTTGCCAGCCGCGCCCGCGTGCTGGTGCTGACCGGCGAGGGCCGCGCGTTCTGTTCGGGGCAAGACCTGGGCGATGGCGGCAGCGCCGCCGATATCGACCTGGAACGCACGCTGCGCGAGGAATACGAACCGATGCTGCGCGCGATCTATGATGCGCCCGTGCCGGTGATAGCCGCCGTGAATGGCCCTGCCGCCGGGGCCGGGGCCAATCTGGCGCTGTCCGCCGATGTTGTCATCGCGCAGGATGACGCAGTGTTCATTCAGGCGTTTTCCAAGATCGGGCTGATCCCGGACGCGGGCGGCACATGGTTCCTGCCGCGTCAGGTCGGCTTTGCCCGCGCCATGGGTGCCATGCTGTTCGCGGAACGGATCACGGCACAACAAGCCGTCGATTGGGGCATGATCTGGGAATGCGCGCCTGCCGAGAGCTTTGACACGCTCTGGATGGCGCGCGCGCGCGCCTTGGCGACCGGGCCGACGATTGCCTATCGCAACATCCGCCGGGCGCTGCGGGATAGCCTGTCGAACCCGCTGAACACCCAGTTGGAACTGGAAGCGCGGTTACAGGCCGAAGCCGGCAAGACGCGCGATTTCCGCGAAGGGGTGCTGGCGTTCCTGGAAAAGCGCCCCGCAAGCTTCGAAGGGCGCTGACCGGGTCAGGCGGACGCGATCCAGTCGCGCGCCTCGTCCAGATCCTCCATCCCGAAGAAACGCACCTGGGACGAAATCACCGCGCCCGCCGCCTTCGACATGGGACCGATCCAACCCAGGTCGGACACCACGGCGACATGGCTGATTTTGGGAATATTCTGCCAGTCGAACTTGATGCCGGGCCACAGCATGGACGGGTCGAACCCTTGGAAGCTTTCGATCACCTCCATGAACTTGACCGTGCCGTGGCGGTCGATGAAAGCCTGCATCGGGTCGACGGCGGCGGTGTAATCCTCCATCGTGATCTTGCCGCGCACGATGACCTCCGCCACGCGGGTGCTGTCGTTCTCGTGATATTCAATGGACATGGGCCACGCTCCGTTGCTGAAACCGAAGCGTAGCATGTTTGCGCAGGTCTGATCTTGATCCAGATCAGCGCGATGTCAGGTCTGCGGGTCTGCGGCCGGGTCCGGCCCGCGCCATTCGCCCTGCTCTTTCAGCGCTTCCATCACCTCGCGCGGCATGTAGGTTTCGTCATGCTTGGCCAAGATTTCGCTCGCCTCGAACACGCCATTGACCAGCCGCCCGGTGCCGACCATGCCCTCGTTTTCCGAGAACAGGTCGGGCAGGATACCGCGATAGGCCACCTCGACCGAGGCCGGACCATCGGTCACGCGAAAGCGCACCGTGTCGGACTGGCCGCGCACGATGGACCCCGGTTCGACCAGCCCGCC
>JAAAPG010000284.1 GCA_009908405.1 Alphaproteobacteria bacterium
TGAAATCCACCCCGGTGGACCGCGCCAAGGCCGCTTGGCTCTATGCGCAGTTCGTGACGTCGAAAACCGTGGATGTGAAGAAGGCCCATACCGGCCTGACCTTCATCCGCGAGTCGACGGTCAACCACGACAGCTTCACCGAGCGCGCGCCGAAATTGGGCGGTCTGGTCGAATTCTACCGCAGCCCGGCGCGCACCCAATGGTCGCCCACCGGCACCAACGTGCCTGACTACCCCAAGCTGGCACAGCTTTGGTGGCAGAACATCGGCGATGCCATGTCCGGCGCGAAAACCTCGCAAGAGGCACTGGATAGCCTGTGTGGCGACATGGAAAGCGTGATGGAACGTCTGGAACGCGCCGGTATCCAGGGTGACATCGGCCCGGCCATGAACGACGAGGAAGGCGCCGACTACTGGTTGTCACAGCCGGGCGCGCCCAAGCCGAAACTGGACAACGAAGACGAAGAGCCGATCACCGTCAGCTATGACGAATTGGTCGCCAGCTGGCAGTAAGTCCATTGACCGGGGCCGCCTTTCGGGTGGCCCCGGCTTCGCTTCTCCCTGACGGCAAGAACGCATCGCTTGCAAGATGGGTCTGGCCGATTACTCTGCGGCCGCTGGGGCCTCTGGCGGCCGCTTTTTCATGACCAACACGACGCGCGGGGGATACATGACATGACCCATATTCTGGCCATCGACCAAGGCACCACATCCAGCCGGGCGATCCTTTTTGACCAAAACATGAAACTGGTCGCCACCGCGCAGGAGGAATTTCAACAGCATTATCCCGATTCCGGGTGGGTCGAACATGACCCGGGTGACCTGTGGTCCACCACGGCGGGCACCTGTCGCGGTGTGATCGAACGTGCGGGGCTTCGGGTGACGGATGTGACCGCCATCGGCATCACCAATCAGCGCGAAACCACCCTTGTCTGGGACAAGGTGACCGGAGAGCCGATTTATAACGCCATCGTCTGGCAGGATCGTCGGACCGCCGACCTGTGCCGCGAGTTGCGCGATGCGGGCCATGAGGGCATGGTCACCGACCGCACCGGCCTGCTGCTGGATCCCTATTTTTCGGGGACCAAACTCAAGTGGATTCTCGACAACGTCGAAGGCGCCCGCACCCGCGCCGAAGCGGGGGAGTTGCTGTTCGGCACGGTCGATAGCTATCTGATATGGAATCTGACAGGTGGCAAGGTGCATGCCACCGATGCCACCAATGCCGCACGCACGCTGCTCTATGACATTCGCAAGGGGCGCTGGAGTTCAGCGATGTGCGATTTGTTGGACATCCCGCAGATCATGCTGCCCGAGGTGCGCGATAGCGCGGCGGATTTCGGTATGGTGCGCGATGATTTGTTCGGTCGCGAGATTCCCATTCGCGGGGTTGCAGGTGACCAACAGGCCGCCACCGTGGGGCAGGCCTGTTTCAGCCCCGGAATGCTCAAATCCACCTATGGGACGGGATGTTTTGCGCTGCTCAACACAGGTGACACGCCGGTGGTCTCGCAAAACCGTTTGCTGACGACGATCGCCTATCAACTGGATGGTAAGCCGACCTATGCGCTTGAAGGCTCGATCTTTATAGCCGGGGCGGTGGTGCAATGGCTGCGCGATGGGCTCAAGATCATCCGCGAAGCGTCGGAGACCCAACCCTTGGCCGAAGCGGCCGATCCGGGACAGAATGTGGTGCTGGTCCCGGCCTTTACCGGGCTGGGCGCGCCCTATTGGAACGCCGAATGTCGCGGTGCTGTCTTCGGTCTGACGCGCAATTCCCGGCCACAGGAATTCGCCCGTGCCGCCCTTGAAAGCGTGGGCTATCAAACCCGCGATTTGCTTGAGGCGATGCGCAGCGATTGGGCAGACCACGGCGGCGCGGCGCTGCGCGATGGCGGGGCTGAAACCTTGCGCGTCGACGGCGGGATGAGCGCCAGCGATTGGGCCATGCAGTTCCTATCAGACATTATCGACGCGCCGGTGGACCGTCCTGAGGTTCTGGAAACCACGGCGCTCGGGGCGGCGTGGCTGGCCGGGATGCAGGTGGGCCTTTACCCGGAGCTTGAGGAGTTTGCCCAGACATGGGCGCTGGACCGAAAGTTCACGCCCGACATGGATGATGAGACCCGCGCCCGCAAATATGACGCCTGGAAACGCGCGGTGAATGCGACTTTGAGTTTTTGAAACTCTAAGGCGCTTTCCGCCTTGGTTTCACTGAACCTGGGTCCCAAACAGGGGTCGCTCATCGCTGCGCTTTTCGCGAAGAAGTCCGTCAGGACTGATGAGCGCGCGCCAGAGGCCGAATTCCCTAAGACGCCCCGCGCGGCATCGGGGTTTGGCCCTTGTTGTAGGGTTTCCAATCGTTCACTTCGGGGTAATACATCTTGCGCCATTTGCGCACGCGCGGGTTCATCACTCGCCGCCAGATGGGTGGCACCATCGCCGCCATGGTCATCACCGGATAACCATAGGGAAGCTGCGGCGCCTCGGCCTCGGTATAGTTTTGCAAAAGCGGGAAACGCCGGTCAGGCTTGTAATGGTGGTCCGAGTGGCGTTGCAGGTTGATCAATAACCAGTTGGAGGCCTTATGCGCCGCGTTCCAGCTATGGCGCGGTTTAACGTGTTCGTATTTGCCATCGCCCAGATGCTTACGGGTCAGGCCATAGTGTTCGACATAATTGGTCAATTCCAACTGCCAGATCGACACGAAGGCCTGCCAGATGAACAGCAACAGGCCAACCCAGCCGCCCAGCAATACCGCCAGTACGATCATGTAAAGATCAAGTGCCCAGTATTTCCAAAAGGGGTTCGTGTGGTGCCACCACGGCAGGCCCTTCC
>JAAAPG010000038.1 GCA_009908405.1 Alphaproteobacteria bacterium
CCGCCACGGTCTTGAGCATGGCCAGGATGATGTTTACCCCCGCGCCGACAAGCGTGACACGGGTTTTGGCGTGGTCCTTGGTCATGGATGTCCGGGGCCTTGGCTGCGCCCAGGCAGCTTACCAAGCGGCGCTGTCAGGCGAAAGCCCCATCGCCGCGTGTCACCTCTGTCAGCAGCCAGTCGCGGAAGGCGTCGGTCGCGGGGTTGGGCCGCCCGGCCTTGGGGGTCATCAGCCAATACCCGGCGCCATTGGCCCATGCCGGCGCCAAGCCCATCACTTCGCCCCGCTCCAGTTCGGGCTTGAACAGGAAAGGCGGCAAGAGCGCCACGCCCAGCCCCGCAATACAGGCCTGCGCCAGTGTCGAGAGGTGTTCGAACACCATCGGGGGCGCACCGGACTCGGATAGCCCCTGCGCCGCGCACCATGCCGCCCATTCGCTCGGACGCGAGGCCAGCGCCAGTCGCGGGCTGCGCGCGATCTGCGCAGGCGTCAGCGGGCCAAGCGTGGGCACGCCGCAGGGCTGCACACGATCTTCCAGCAGTAGCGTGCTCTCTGCCCCCGGCCAGTCTGCGCGCCCTGCATGGATGGCCGCGTCAATCCCGTCTGCGCCAAGGTCGATCTGCCCGATCCGGGTGGTGAAATGCACCGTGATATCGGGATTGTTGCGCAGGAACCGTGGCATTCGCGGCATCAGCCAGCGGGTACCGAAGGTGGGCAGGATTGCCAGCGTCAACTGGTTGGGGCTGGCGCGCAGGGCCAAGGCCGCGCGCTGCAACTGGCCCAAGGCACCGCGCACGGCGGATGCGTAATCCACGCCTTCGGGCGTTGGCACCACCTCTCGGCCACCGCGCTGCAACAGCGTGACGCCCAATTGCCGTTCCAGCGTTGCCACCTGTCGCGACACCGCCGATTGCGTCAGCGCCAATTCCTGCGCCGCGGCGGTGAAGCTGCCAAGGCGGGCCACGGCCTCGAAGGCTTGCAGCGTCGGGGTGGCGGGCAGGTCACGGCGGGACAACGACATGGTATTCCGTTTTGGAATGCAAACTTGCCGAATTATCTTTTCATAATTCGCGCCACGCAAGGTATATCATGCGGAAATGATCTGCACAGGAGGATGTCATGCCGCTCGACAAACCCGTTTTAAAAGCCAAGGACGCCCCGGACCTGGGCGCGTTTTCATGGGATGACCCGCTGCGGCTGGAACGCCAACTGACCGAAGACGAACGCATGTTGCGCGATGCCGCGCAGGAATTTGCGCAATCCACGCTGCAACCCCGCGTGATCGAGGCCTACCGCGAGGAAACGGTCGCGCCGGAATTGTTCCCGCTGATGGGTGACGCGGGCCTGTTGGGCGCGACCTTGCCCGAGGAATACGGGGGTTTGGGCGCGAATTACGTCACCTACGGCCTGATCGCGCGCGAGATCGAGCGCGTCGATTCGGGCTATCGCAGCATGATGTCGGTGCAGTCGTCGCTCGTGATCTACCCGATCTATGCCTATGGGTCGGAAGAGCAGCGGCAGAAATACCTGCCCGGCCTGTGTTCGGGCACGCTGATCGGCTGTTTCGGCCTGACCGAACCCGATGCCGGGTCGGACCCGGCCGGCATGAAAACCCGCGCCGAGAAAACCGCCACCGGCTACAAGCTGACCGGGTCGAAGATGTGGATTTCCAACAGCCCGTTTGCCGATGTCTTCGTCGTCTGGGCCAAGTCCGACGCGCATGGCGGGCGCATTCGTGGCTTCATCCTTGAAAAAGGCATGGCAGGGCTGAGCGCGCCCAAGATCGGGGGCAAGTTGAGCCTGCGCGCGTCCACCACCGGGGAAATCGTGATGGACGGGGTCGAGGTCGGCGAGGACGCGCTGCTGCCCTATGTCGAAGGGCTGAAAGGCCCGTTCGGCTGCCTGAACCGCGCGCGCTACGGCATTGCCTGGGGTGTTATGGGCGCGGCGGAATTCTGCTGGCACGGCGCGCGCCAGTATGGGCTGGACCGCAAGCAATTCGACAAGCCGCTTGCGGGCACGCAACTGTTCCAGAAGAAGCTGGCCGATATGCAGACCGAAATCACGCTGGGCCTGCAAGCCGCGCTACAGGTGGGCCGCCTGATGGACGGGGCAGAGGCCGCGCCGGAGATGATCAGCCTCATCAAGCGCAACAATTGCGGCAAGGCGTTGGACATCGCGCGGGTTGCGCGGGACATGCACGGCGGCAACGGGATATCCGAGGAATACCAGGTCATCCGCCACATGGTGAACCTGGAAACCGTGAACACATACGAGGGCACGCATGATGTACACGCGCTGATCCTGGGCCGGGCGCAGACCGGGCTTCAGGCGTTTTTCTGAACCACGTGCAGGCTGACAGACCGCGCCGCCGGGCGAATGCCCGGCGGTTCGCGTATTCGGGGCCGAATGAAGCGTGCGCGGTGTTCGCTTGACCGCAGATGCGCGGTACTTATGGTGCAGAAATCCTCTTATACGGAGACCCTTGATGTCCCTGACCAACACGCCCCCCACCGCCGAATTGCAGGCGTTGGATGCGGCCCATCACATGCACCCGTTCACCGCCAATGGCGCGCTTGGGGCCAAGGGGGCGCGGATCATCACGCGTGCCGAGGGCGTGCGGCTGACCGATAGCGAAGGGGTCGAACTGATCGACGGCATGGCCGGGCTGTGGTGCGTCAATATCGGCTATGGGCGTGCCGAACTGGCAGAGGCCGCCGCGCGGCAAATGCGCGAATTGCCCTTCTACAACACGTTTTTCCAGACCAGCCATGTGCCCGCGCTCACACTGGCCGCGAAGCTGGCAGAGCTGGCGCCGGGCGATCTGAACCATGTGTTTTTCGCCGGGTCCGGGTCGGAAGCCAACGACACCAATATCCGCATGGTCCGGCAATACTGGGCACTGAAAGGCCAGCCGCAACGCCGCACCATCATCGCGCGGCGCAATGGCTATCATGGGTCCACCATGGGCGGCGGGTCACTCGGCGGGATGGCGGCCATGCATGCGCAAGGCGGGATGCCGATCCCGGATATCGTGCATATCGACCAGCCTTATTGGTGGGGCGAAGGCGGTGACATGACACCCGAGGATTTCGGGCTGGATCGCGCGCACCAGTTGGAAGCAAAGATCCTCGAACTTGGCCCTGAAAACGTCGCGGCCTTCATTGCCGAACCCGTGCAGGGCGCGGGCGGCGTCATCATCCCGCCAGATAGCTACTGGCCCGAAGTGCAGCGGATTGTCGACGAATACGGCATCCTGCTGATCGCGGACGAGGTCATTACCGGCTTTGGCCGTCTGGGGCATTGGTTCGGGTCGCAAAGCTATGGCATCCGCCCAGATATCATGACCATCGCCAAGGGGCTGTCATCGGGGTATCAGCCCATTGGCGGGTCGATCGTCTGCGACGCAATTGCAAATACCATCGCGCAGGATGAATTCAACCATGGCTACACCTATTCCGGGCACCCGGTCGCGGCGGCGGTCGCGCTGGAAAACCTGCGGATTCTGGACGAAGACGCCATCATCACCCGCGTGCATGACGCAACGGCACCCCATCTGGCGCAGGCCTGGGCGCGCTTGGCCGATCACCCGCTGGTCGGAGAAGCGGTCAGCCGCGGCTTGATGGCCAGCCTTGCATTGACGCCCGACAAGACCCGCCGCGCGCACTTTGCGGCAGAGCCCGGAACGGCGGGCTATATCTGCCGCGAATATTCGTTTGGAAACAACCTGATCATGCGCCATGTCGGTGACAGGATGATTATCGCACCGCCCTTGGTCATATCGCACAGCGATATTGACGAGATCATCCTGCGGGCCACCCGAACGCTGGACCAGACGCTGGCGCATTTGCACCGTGAAGGGCTGATGTCGGCGCAATGACCCGGTGGCCAGACCCCGGCATTTGCGGGGACGGCAGCACCAGCCGCGCTCAGAGTGGCGCCTGTACCGCGTAGACCTGGCGGTTTATGTCCGGCGCATCGTAATGCAATTCATGCGTGATGACACCGGGGATCTCTGCGATCTGATCCATCAGCTTGTTTGGATAATACCCTGATCGCAGATCACTGAACCCCGGCAATTCACGCAGAATGGCGATCGTCGAAACCGCGCATCGTGCAGGCGGGACCGGCCCGGCCGCTTGCGCCAGCCTCTTGGCCCGCAGCGCCGTTTCCATCGACACGGGGATACGCTGCACGACGGTGTAATGCGTCTCTCGGGTGTGGCTGAGATAGTAGGACGCGCCGATCCGGGGCGTTATACCATGATGCAGATCGTTACGCTCGGGAACATCAGGCAGCTTCCAGCTTCCGGCCGGGTCGAACAGGACGCGTTCGTCGGCATTGATGAACATGGCCGTGTGGTCCCCGCGCTTGGTGCGGTAATTCATGACCGTGACGATGGTCAGCTCTGGCCGACCGCCATGCGCGTAGCGGGCCGCTTGGATAGCCTCGTCCGGGGCCCAGACGCGCTCTCCGGCGCAGGCTGCCACGGTCACCAAGGCGCATGCCATAAGCACGACTAGACGCAACCGGGACAATATTCGCCGGGAAACCGTGAAATGCATGATATGATCCGCCTGAAATGACGCCGACTTAGCCGTTGACAAGTGCGATGAAGATCAGAACGCCAATGCTGATGACCGCGCCCCAGGTGACCATGCGCATGAACCCGTCAAAGGTTTTTTCCTGGGTGGTGGTGTCCATCTTGCCATGTTCGTGCTTGGCCATGCCGCAATCTCCTTGTTCGGGTTGTCGATGTGCTGGTTACCCCATCGGCGCGAAGCTGTCATCCCTTTTGCGCTGCCAAAGCCATGCCCCGTCCGGTCCCATCCTGCGCGTCACCTGCCCCAGCCGTTCAAGGTGGTTCAGATGCGCCACCGCCTCGACCAGCGCCAGCCCGTAGGTGCCCTCGGTGATCTTGCGCTTGAACAGGGGCGCGAAACAGTCGCTGGCGCGGCGCGGTTCGGCCAGGTGGTCGCGCAGCCGGGCCAGCGCGCCATGGTGGTTGTCGATCTTCTGGCGCAGGCGCAGGGGCAAGCCGGTGAAGGGCAGCTTGTGGCCGGGCAGGACCAGATGATCATCCCGCGCAACGGCCTGGAACCGCGCGCAACTGTGCAGCCATTCCGCCACCGGGTCGGCCATCGGTTCGGTCGCATACACCCCCAGATTGGGCGAGATCGAGGGCAAAAGTTGATCGGCCCCCAGCACAAGGTTGCAATCAAGGCTCCAGAGCGTGACCTGGTCGGGCGCGTGGCCTTGGCCCAGCCGCACATCCCAATCCCGCCCGGCGGCGCGCAGCGTGTCGCCCTCGGACAGGCGATCAAACCCAAGCGGCAAGGGGGCGACGACATCGGCAAAGTTGAACGGACGCTCGCTGGCGCGTTTGGCCAGAATCTCCGCGTCCATCCCCGCGCCGCGCCAGAAAGCCAGCGTTTCGGGCGGCGGGCGGTCCTGGTCGTCCAATGTCAGCATCCGCGCAAACAGCCACGCCGTGCGCGACATGGCCAAGCGCGCGCCCCCGGCCTGAAACCAGCCCGCAAGCCCGATATGGTCGGGGTGGTGGTGGCTGGCGATCACGCGGGTCACGGGCTTGCCGTGCAGCGGCCCGGCCAGCAGTTTCACCCAAGCGCCGCGCGTGCGCGTGGTGTCGAAGCCCGTGTCGAACACGGTCCAGCCGTCGCCGTCATCCAGCGCGTAGACATTGACATGGTCCAGCGCCATCGGCAGCGGCATCCGTGCCCAGAACACGCCGGGCGCGATTTCCAGCGCCGCGCCTTCCACCGGCGCGGTGTCATGCGGGTAACGTATGCCGGCGGTCACGCGGTCATGCCCTCTGGCGCAAGGTCCATATAGGCGGCGGGATCGGCGCGCATGGCAGCCAGATGGGCGGCATGTTCGGGTAGCAGGTGGTCGATATAGACCCGCGCCAAGGCTTTGCGCGTCGCATCTTCCGACGCGGCGGCCCGCAAGTGCATATCCGCCCCCAACACGCGGGCAAAGGCGCGCAGATAAGCGGTAGCCCCGGCGGCGCGGCCCTGCATGTCCTGTTCCAGCATCCACTCGGTCGCCGCGCGCAACGCCTGAACAGCGTCGGCCACGGGCGCGCCCATCTCGGACGCGGCGGCAGTCGCGCTCATCTCATCCAGCAGCGCAAAGGCCGCCTTGCCCCCGTCACCCAGCTTGCGACCCACAAGGTCAAGCGCCTGAATGGCATTGGTGCCCTCGTAAATGGCCGTCACGCGCACATCGCGCAGGAATTGCGCGGCGCCGGTTTCCTCTATGAAGCCCATGCCGCCATGGATCTGGATGCCCATGTCCGACACGGTGATCCCCAGTTCCGTGCCATGCGCCTTGGTGATCGGCGTCAGGAACCCCGCGCGCGCGGGCCAATCCGCGCCGCCGGTGGCCGTGGCCATGTCGATGGCCACGCAATTGGCCATGGCAATCGCGCGGGCGGCGAACACCTCTGCCCGCATGATCGCCAGTTGGCGGCGAATATCGGGATGGTCAATGATCGCGGTCGTGCCCTTGGGGGTTGGCCCCTGTTTGCGGTCCTGCGCATAGGCCAGCGCGTGCTGATACGCGCCCTCGGCCACGCCGATGCCCTGCACACCCACGCCCACACGCGCGTTGTTCATCATGGTGAACATCGCGGCCAGCCCCTTGTGCGGCGCACCGACCAGCCAGCCGGTAGCGCCCTCGTATTCCATGACGCAGGTGGGCGAGCCGTGGATGCCCAGCTTGTGCTCCAGGCTGACCACGCGCAGCCTGTTGGGCTGGCCTAGGCTGCCATCGGGGTTGGGGATGACCTTGGGCACCAGGAACAGGCTGATCCCCTTGGACCCGGCCGGCGCATCGGGCAGGCGCGCCAGCACCAGGTGGCAGACATTCTCGGTAAAGTCGCAATCGCCCCAGGAAATGTAAATCTTTTGCCCGCTGATGTTGTAGCTGCCATCCGCTTGCGCCTCGGCCTTCGACCGCAGCGCGGCCAGGTCGGTGCCAGCTTGCGGTTCCGTCAGGTTCATCGTGCCCGACCATTCGCCCGAAATCAGTTTAGGCAGATACAGCGCCTTTATCTCGTCCGAGGCATGATGCTCCAGTGCTTCGATCTGCCCTTGGGTCAGAAGCGGGTTCATCTGCAAGGACAGGCAGGCCGACGCCATCATTTCGTAAAACGCGGTCGATACGGTTTGCGGCATGCCCATGCCGCCGAACTCGGGCGCGGCGGCCATGCCGATCCAGCCACCGTCCGCCAGCGCGCGAAAGCCATCGGCATAGCCCGGCGGGCTGACCACCGCGCCGTTTTCCAGCCGCGTGGGTGTCACGTCACCGGGGCGGCGCAGCGGGGCGATGACCTCGGCGCACAGCCGCCCGCCTTCGGACAGGATGGCCTGCACGGTATCGGGCGTGGCATCGCCAAATCGATCACTTTCGCGAACTTGGTCGAACCCGACGACTTGGTCGAGGATGAAGGCGAAATCGCGCAAGGGGGGCGTGTAAGGCATGGGCCGCTCCGGACAGGCTGGACAGGGTGTCGGGGGAGTGATAGCGCCTTGCGCGCCCTTGCAGAACCCCAACGCGGCGTCACAGGATGGAAAACCCGACGGAAACCGAAGTTTTGGGCCCGCAAGACGTGGCGCGCGCCGCACAACTTTTGCGTGCAGGCGAACTTGTCGCCATGCCCACCGAAACCGTCTACGGGCTGGCAGGCGATGCGCGGAACCCCGAGTCGGTCGCCGCGATCTTCGCGGCCAAGGGACGGCCCGCGCATAACCCGCTGATCGTGCATCTGGACAGTCTGGACGCGGCAGAGAGATTCGCCGCCCTGCCCGCCCCCGCACACAAGCTCGCGCAAGCCTTCTGGCCCGGTGCGTTGACGCTGGTCGCGCCCTTGCGCCACGGTCACGGGCTGGCGCAGGCGGTGACGGCGGGCCTGCCCACGGTCGCGCTGCGGGTGCCCGCGCACCCCTTGGCGCGCGCCCTTCTGGCGGAATTCGGCGGGCCGGTGGCCGCCCCTTCGGCCAACCCCTCGGGCCGGATCAGCCCGACCACGGCGGCGCATGTCATGGCCGGACTGGCGGGGCGGATCGCGGCGGTGCTGGATGGCGGCCCCTGCCCTGTTGGCGTGGAATCGACCATTCTGGGGTTCGAGGATGAGACCCCCGTGTTGCTGCGCGAGGGCGGCATCAGCGCCGAGCGGATTGCGACCGTATTGGGTGACGCGCCGCGCGCCCATTCCGGCGCAGGGATCAGCGCGCCCGGGCAGATGTTGTCGCACTACGCCCCAAGCGCGCAGGTGCGGCTGGACGTGAGCACGCCGCGCGATGACGAGATCTGGATCGGCTTCGGCCCCGATTGCGCGGATGCCGCGCTGTCGCTGTCGCCTTCGGGCAATCTGGAGGAGGCCGCGACCACCCTGTTCGCCACGCTGCACCAAGCCGATGCCATGGGCCGCCCCATCGCCATCGCACCAGTGCCACGGAGCGGTATCGGCGCGGCCATCAACGACCGCTTGCGCCGCGCCGCCGCGCCGCGCGATTAATCCGCCTCGAACCCGTCGATCACGGCAATCGCCTCTTCGGCGGTCTCGACCATGTGAAACAGATCCAGATCGTCGCGGCTGATGGTGCCCGCATCCGCCAGCATGTCCCAGTTCACGACCTTCGACCAGAAATCGCGCCCGAACAGGATGAAGGGCAGCTTGGCCATGCGCTTGGTCTGGATCAGGGTCAGCGCCTCGAAGGTTTCATCCAGCGTGCCGAACCCGCCGGGAAACACCGTGATCGCCTTGGCGCGCATCAGGAAATGCATCTTGCGAATGGCGAAATAGTGGAAGTTGAAGCTCAGGTCCGGGGTGACGTATTCGTTCGGCGCCTGTTCATGCGGCAGCACGATGTTCAGCCCGATGGACACGCCCCCGGCCTCGTCTGCGCCAAGGTTGCCCGCTTCCATCACCCCCGGCCCGCCGCCGGTGACGATAACATCCTCGCGCCCATAGGCCTGCACGGACCGCAGCGTCATGGCATGGGCGAATTTGCGTGCCTCCGTGTAAAAGCGCGACAAGTCGGCCAAGGCGGGCGTGCGGGCCTGCGCCGCATCCTCGGGCCGGGGAATGCGCGCGCCGCCGAACATGACGATGGTGGATTGAATGCCGCGTTCGGCCATCAGCAATTCGGGTTTCAGCAATTCCAGTTGCAGCCGCACCGGGCGCAGCTCGTCGCGGACCAGGAAATCCGGGTCGCTGAAGGCCAGACGATAGGCGGGGTGACGGGTCTGCGGGGTGTCGGGCACATCATCCCACAGGTCGATATCCTGTTTCGCGTCGGGAAACGGGCGGCGGCTGTCGCGGTCTTTCAAAAGGGCCTCCGGGCGGGAATTGCGGGAATTGCGGTTGTCAGGCTGTAACGCTATAGCCGTAACACCCTGATGACCAGAGCCATGGAGCGACCCAATGACCGACAATGCCGCCCTCGAGTCCGCCATCGAATCCGCGTGGGACGCCCGCGACAGCATCACCCCCGACACCAAGGGCGAAACCCGCGACGCGATCGAGGCCACGCTGCACGCGCTGGACAGCGGCAAATTGCGCGTGGCCGAACGGCAGGACAATGGCGACTGGCACGTGAACCAATGGGCCAAGAAG
Source organism: Alphaproteobacteria bacterium (assembly GCA_009908405.1). GTDB lineage: Bacteria > Pseudomonadota > Alphaproteobacteria > Rhodobacterales > Rhodobacteraceae > Roseinatronobacter. Next base: position 9,645 of record JAAAPG010000038.1, read on the forward strand.
GCGGTGCTGCTGGGCTTTCGCCTGAAGGACATGGAAAAGCACGAAGGCGGCCCGCAGGGCGGCACATGGTGGGACAAGGTCGACAGCAAGTTCGCCGACTGGAAAAAGGCGGACTGGAAGGACGCGGGCTTTCGTGCGGTGCCCAACTGCGTGGTGCGCAAATCGGCCTATATCGCGCCCGGCGTGGTGCTGATGCCGTCCTTCGTGAACTTGGGCGCCTATGTCGATAGCGGCACCATGGTTGATACATGGGCGACGGTCGGAAGCTGCGCGCAGATCGGCAAGGGCGTTCACCTGTCGGGCGGCGTGGGCATTGGCGGCGTGCTGGAACCCATGCAGGCCGGGCCAACCATCATCGAGGATAATTGCTTCATCGGCGCGCGCTCCGAAGTGGTCGAAGGCTGCATCGTGCGCGAAGGCTCGGTCTTGGGCATGGGCGTGTTCATCGGCAAATCCACCAAGATCGTGGACCGAGAGACGGGAGAGGTCATGTATGGCGAAGTGCCGCCCTATTCGGTGGTCGTGTCCGGGTCCATGCCGTCGAAAAACAACATCAACCTGTATTGCGCGGTCATCGTGAAGCGGGTGGATGCACAGACGCGGTCCAAGACCGGGATCAACGAATTGCTGCGCGACTAAGGTTTTCGATTGAGGCGGCTACCCGGCCGCCTCTTCGAACAGGGATTTCAACCGCTGGGCGCTGGAATGCAGGTCGTGGCGCAGCTCTACGCGGGCGCGAGCGACCTGGCCCATCCGCGTCAGCTGGTCCGGCGGCGTTTCCAGGCATTTGCGCAACGTGTCGGCCAAGGCCGAAACATCGCCCGCCGGCACCAGCCAGCCCGTTTCAAGGTCCACCAGTTCGGGGATGCCCGCGATATAGGTCGAGATCACGGGCCGCCCCAGCGCGAAGGCTTCCATGATGACGATGGGCAGACCTTCGGCGAAACTGGGCAGCACCATCGCGCGAGCATTGCCCAAGGCGGCCTTGACCGCCGCACCATCGGCCCAGCCGCGCAAGTCCACCGTGTTTTCCAAGCCGTGACGGGCGATCAGCGCCTCTATCTCGGGCCGGGTTTCACCATCGCCGATCAACAGCAAACGCGCCTCGGGGTGGGTTTTGACCAGCGTCGCCATGGCCTGCACCAGCAAAACCTGCGCCTTTTGCGGGCAAAGCCGACCGACACAGACAAAGGGCGCGTCGCCCGGCGCGGGGGGCGCGGGCGTCAGGTCGTCCAGGTCGACCCCGCAATGCACGACATGCAGCTTGTCCCAGACCTGCGCCCCACCGGCCAGCGCCAAGCGGGTGCGCGCGAATTGCGTGATCGCCACGGCAAAGCGCGCCTCCGCCAGTTTCAGCGCAAGGGACGACGCCTTGGGGTCGTCGAACTCGTCCGGGCCATGCGCGGTAAAGGAAAACCCCGGCCCGCCCATGCGATGACACAGCAACGCGACGGCGGCGGTATTGGTGGTGAAATGCGCGTGAATATGGTCACAGCCCTTGGCCGCGCGCTTCAGATGCACCGCTTCCAGCAGATAGGCGACATGGCGCACCATGGCCCCATGGCCGGCCGCGCGCGCCATGGTCCACATCCCTGCCACGGCCCGCAGCACGCCGCGCGGGTTGCGCAGGGTTTCTGCCAACAGGTAGCCCAGCAGCCGCCGGGCGCCGGGGGTCAGCAGGTAATGGGTGCGCGCGGCTTCGGCCTTGTCGGCGGCCTCTACCAAGGCTTCCCCCCAAGGCCGGATCGCGAAGCGCCGAATTTCGACGCCTTGCGCTTCCAGTGCCCCGATTTCGCGGCGGATGAAGGTCGCGCTTGTCACCGGGTAGGTGTTCATCAGATACCCGATGCGCATAGCGACCACCCCCGAATTGGCCGTCAATGCGTCCAGACTTGCCGACGGTTCGTGGCGAAATTCTCGGCATACCCCGCCGGGCGAATGTTCGGGCGGCGCTTTTTGGGCTCGACCACGGTGTAATCAATGCCATGCGCCTGCGCATAGGCTTCGGCGCTGTCGCGGTCGTCAAACTGCAAGGTGACCTGGCTATCCATGTCGCCGGAACTGGTCCAGCCCATCAGCGGGTCGATCTTGCGCGCCTGCGACGGTGAAAAGGCCAGCACCCAGTGTTTGGTCTTTGCCGTGCCCGATTGCATGGCAGTCCGGGCGGGTCGGTAAATTCGTGCGCGCATGGTCAACCCCTGTGTCAGCTTGCCCGTGTTATCGCGCCGGAACCGCGAATTTGCAAGCCCGCGCGGCGGGTGCAGGCAGGAAGCCCCGCTGAAAGGAGGGAACGAGGAGTAAGTCTTCCGAGACAGGGCATCTTCCTGCCTGCACTACGTAAATTAAGTGCAGAATAGTTTCCGGGCAACAAAAAATGTAGCGAAGATACATGTTTAAGCAACTTCCCCGATTTTTCCGGCAAAATGACAGGCCGCCTGTCCAGTCGGGGTGACACTCGGCTGCGGTGTGTCCGCCTTGCAGATATCCTGCGCCAGCGGGCAGCGCGGGTGAAATGCGCAGCCCGAAGGCGGATCAATCGGGTTCGGGATTTCGCCCAGGACCGGCTTGCGCCGCCGGCCCGACAGCGCCAGATCGGGCACGGCATCCAGCAACATGCGGGTATAGGGGTGCTGGGGTTCCAGAAACAGGCGCTTGGCATCGGCCACCTCGACCAGGCGGCCCAAGTACAGCACGCCAATCCGGTTGGCCATGTGCCGCACCACCGACAGGTCGTGGCTGATGAGCAGGTAGGTCAGGCCGAATTCGTCCTGCAAATCGCGCATCAGGTTCAGGATCTGCGCCTGCACCGACACGTCCAGCGCCGAGGTGGGTTCGTCGCAAACGATGAATTCGGGCTTTGACGACAGCGCCCGCGCGATGGCGATGCGCTGGCGCTGCCCGCCGGAAAACTCATGCGGGAACTTGGCGGCATCGGCGGCGGACAGGCCCACCACCTCCAGCAAGCGATCCACCTCGCGCGCGACATCCGCGCCTTGCAGCAGGCCGAATGTCACGATGGGTTCCGCCACGATGTCGCGCACCCGCCAACGCGGGTTCAGACTGGCGAACGGGTCTTGAAAGATCATCTGGAAACGACGGCGCAGCGCGCGCATGTTCGCGCCGCTGGCGAAATCCATCTCTTGCCCGTCGAAGTGGATGCGCCCTTCCGACGGCGCCAGAAGCCCCACGATCATCTTGGCGATGGTCGATTTGCCAGAGCCTGATTCGCCCACAAGCGCGAAGGTCTCGCCTTTCTTGATCTCGAAACTGACATCGGCATTCGCGGTCAGGAACTGGCGGCTTTCGCGTTCCAGAACGCGGTTCAGCCATGGTTTGGAAATGTCGAAGCGGCGGGTCAGCCCGTCGACTTGCACCAAGGGTGTCATGCGCTGCCCTCCTCTGTCAGCCAGCAGGCAACGTGGTGGTTCGGTGCGGCCCGTTGCAAAATGGGTCGCTCTGCGCGGCAGCGGTCGAACACATGCGCGCAGCGCGGGTTGAACGCGCAACCGGTCGGGATGGCGTTCAGGCGCGGCATGGCGCCGGGAATTTGCACCAGGCGGTCGCTGTCCTGCTCCAGCGTCGGGATCGCGCCCATCAGCCCGGCGGTGTAGGGGTGGCGGGCGTGCTGGATCACGTCGCGCACCGGGCCAATCTCGGCCACGCGCCCCGCATAGAGCACCGCCACGCGGTCGGCGGTTTCGGCAATGACGCCCATGTCATGCGTAATCAGCATCACGGATGCGCCGCGTTCGGCGCAGATTTCCTTCAGAACGTCGATGATCTGGGCCTGCACCGACACGTCCAGAGCGGTGGTCGGTTCATCCGCGATGACCAGTTCCGGCTCTGCCGCCAAGGCCAGCGCGATCACCACGCGCTGCCGCATCCCGCCAGAGAAATGGTGCGGATAATCGTCGATCCGGCGCGCGGCGGCAGGAATGCCCACGCGGTCCAGCAAGCCCACGGCACGTTTGCGGGCCTCGGATTCGGACACATCCATATGCGTGCGGATGGTCTGGATCAGTTGCTGCGCCACGGTGTAAAGCGGGTTCAGGCTGGTCAGCGGGTCCTGGAACACCATGCCGATGCGGCGCCCCCGGATGCGGCGCATGGCCTCTGGCGGCAGGTTGTCGATCCGCTCGCCCCGCAGCCGGATTTCACCGCCTGCAATGCGCCCCGGCGGCTCCAGCAAGCCGATGATCGCGGCCCCGGTCAGCGACTTGCCCGCGCCGGATTCGCCGACCATGCCCAGCACCTCGCCGGGCGCGATGTCGAAGGACACCTGGTCCAGCGCGCGCAGCGTGCCGCGCCGCGTGGGGAATTCCACGATCAGGTCACGGACGGTCAAAAGTGGCTCTTGCATCTTGCCCCCGGTCATCAGCGCAGCCTTGGGTTCAGCGCGTCGCGCAGCCAGTCGCCCAGCAGGTTGACCGACAGCGCCAGCGCCAGAAGTGCTATGGACGGGAACAACAAGATCCACCACTCGCCCGAAAACAGGTATTGCTGGCCAATGCGGATCAGCGTGCCAAGCGAGGGCTGCGTGGGCGGCACCCCGACCCCCAGAAACGACAGAGTCGCTTCGGCGATGATCGCCAGCGCCAGCCCGATCGTGCCGATGACCAGCACCGGCCCCATCACGTTGGGCAGGATATGCCGGATCAGGATTTTCACCGGGTGCGCACCCACAACGCGGGCGGCCTGCACATATTCTTTCGATTTCTCGACCATGGTCGCGCCGCGCACCACGCGGGCGAATTGCACCCAGTCGGACAAGCCGATGGCCACGATCAGCACCCAGATCGCCATGGTTTCGCGATAGGCGGGCGGGATCAGCCCGCGCGCGACCCCGAATATCAGCAGCGCGATCAGGATGGACGGGAAGGACAGTTGCACATCGGCAATGCGCATCAACAGCCCATCGACCCAGCCGCCACGATAGCCCGCGATCAGCCCCAGCGTGATGCCCAGCACCATGGCGAACAGCACCGCGGAGATGCCGACGAACAGCGAAATCCGCGTGCCATAAAGGATTGTGGACAGCACATCGCGGCCCTGGTTGTCGGTGCCAAGGATGTAGCTGTTGCCGGTGAACGCATTCGCTTCCATCGGCGGGGTGAACCCGTCCATCAGGTTCAGTTGCGACGGGTCATAGGGGTTGGTGGGCGCGATCCACGGCGCAAAGAGCGCGGCGAGCGCGATCAGAAGCACCACCAGCCCTGCCACGATGGCCACGGGCGAGTGGCGGAAGGACCACATGATGTCGCTGTCCCAGACACGGGCGACGCGGGATTGGGTATCGGTTGTCATGGCCACGCCCCCTAATGCCCGGCGCCCGCGCGGTCCACGCGCAAGCGCGGGTCGACCGCGTAATACAGAAGGTCCACGATCAGGTTGATGACCACGAAGATGACCGCGATCATCATCAGGTAGGCGGCCATGACCGGCACATCGACAAAGCGGACAGAATTGATGAAGAGCGCCCCCACGCCCGGCCATTGGAACACGGTTTCGGTGATGATCGCGAAGGCGATGATCGCGCCAAGCTGTAGCCCGGTAATGGTGATGACCGGCACCATGGTGTTTTTCAGCGCATGGCCGAAATGGATGGCACGGTTTGAAAGCCCCCGCGCGCGGGCGAATTTTATGTAATCGGTGCGCAGCACTTCCAGCATTTCAGCCCGGACCAGCCGCATGATAAGCGTCATCTGGTATAGCCCCAGCGTGATCGCGGGCAGGATGAGTGACGCGCGGCCCGACGGTGTCAGGAACCCGGTGGTCCACCAGTCGCCGATATCGACAACCTCTCCGCGTCCGAAACTGGGCAGCCATTGCAATTCGACAGCGAATAGCCAGATCAGCAGCACCCCGATCAGGAAGGTGGGCAGCGACACCCCGACAAGCGACACGGTCATGATGGTCGTGGACAGCCACCCCCGGCGCCGGAGCGCGGTGTAGACGCCGAACCCCACGCCGAACAGGAAAGCCAGCACGCCCGACACCAGCGCCAGCTCCAGCGTGGCGGGCAGGCGCGACAGGATCAGTTCCATCACCGGCTGTTGCAGACGGTAGGAAATGCCGAAATCGCCCTGCACGGCGCGGGTGACGAAATCGAAGAACTGCACCACGAACGGGTCGTTCAGGCCCAGCCGTTCACGCAGCGCCTCGCGGTCGGCGATGGTGGCTTCCTGCCCCATCATGGTGGAAATCGGGTCGCCGACATACCGAAACAGCGCGAAGGACACCAGCGCGACGACCAGCATGACAGCCAGTGATTGCAGCACACGGCGCAGGATGAAGGCCAGCATCGGCGGCTCCCCGGTAAACGAAAGGCGCGCGCGAAACGGTCAGGCTTCGCGCGCGCAAGACAAGCTTATCGCTTAGTCAAAGGTGACGTCGGTCATCGACGGCTGGTTTTCCGGGTGGACCGGCAGGTTGATCCCGTCGCGCATCGCATAGGCCAGTGTCTGGTTGTGAATCGGCAGGAACACGCGGTCTGCCTGCAACTGCGCCCAGACATCGGCGATCATCTGGTTGCGGGCATCCAGATCGGTTTCGGTCGCCATGGCCTGGATCAGCGCATCCACCTCCGGGTTGGAATAGCGCGAGCCGTTCCAGCCGCCGCGCGCCCCTTCGGTCGAGTGCACGAGGAAGTCGAACACGTACTGGCTGTCAAAGGTCGGCACGCCCCAGCCCAACAGGTAGAAATCCGTCGTGCGGTTCTGGATTTCGGGGAAGTGCATGGACCGGGTCTGCGACACCAGATTCACGTCAATGCCGATGCGGGCCAGCATGCCCACCAGCGCCTGACTGATCGCTTCGTCGTTCAGGTAGCGGTCATTGGGCGTGTGCAGGTCCACGCTGAAGCCGTCGGCATAGCCCGCTTCGGCCATCAATTCC
>JAAAPG010000109.1 GCA_009908405.1 Alphaproteobacteria bacterium
CTGGTTCACGTCGCTGATCGTGACACGACCTGCATTGCCCGACTCGTCGTAAATCCACAATGTGCGGCCGCGCATCTGCGCGCTCAGCGAATCCCCCGACAGGGTTTCCATGTGAAAAAATCCGTCATTGGCATTGCGCGCGCGGCGCATCAGGTCTTCGCCAGTCAGCTTGCCGGCGACGACATGCGCCGTCAGAACTTTTTGCAACATGCCCTTGTTCTCGGGCTTCAACAGCGTGTCGACCGTGCCCGCGGGCAGGGCGTCAAAGGCGGCGTTGACCGGGGCGAACACCGTCAAGGGGCCGGGGCCTTGCAGCGCATCGACCAGTTCGGCGGCCTGCACGGCGGCGACGAGCGTCGTGTGATCGGCGGAATTGACCGCGTTTTCCACGATATTGCGGGTTTCCAGCATCGGCGCGCCGCCGACCATGGGGTTGGCGAATGCAGCGCTTGCGGCAAGTGCGATCGTCGCGGTCAAAGTGACTAGTTTCATTCTCTCTCTCTCCTGTTGTGGCAAAATGCCGGACGTGATTCACGTCCATGCCACCGGAACGAGAGGGAGAGGGGCAGAGTTTCAGGACCGCTGAAAAAGCCGATCACAGGCGCGTTATCCCGCGCGCAATTCCGCGGTGGCCACTACCGGGCCTGTTGGCAAGCCCGTGGTGGACCCGCCCTCCGGCTCCAGGCTGACGGCCAGGGTCTGACCCGCTTCCAGTCCGGCCTCGCGGATCAAGACACTGTCCTGCACCAAGCCCAGGGAGGAGGGCACGCCATCGGCGCCGATCACCCATAGTTCGTAATCCTGCCCAGCCTCGGCGGGCAGACCTTCGGCGCGCAGGTTCAGCTGCGTGCCATCGAAACTTGCGGCCAACACCAACCCGCGATCCTCTGCCACCAGCTCTGCGGTCAAAAGCGGCGCTTGCGAGGTGCGCAAGACCGGCGATAGCACCACCAGGGCCACGGCCAATGCGCCCACCAGCGACCCCGCGCCCAGCCAGCGCCATGCGCTGCGACGTCGCGCTGCCGGAGCCGGGAACAGCCGCGCTTCGATCTGCGGCATCAGGTCGGGCGCAGGCAGGTCCGGGAATTCCGCGTTCATGGGTTCGAGACGGGCTTCCCAGTCCCGGACACGGGCGGCAAAAGCGCCGTCGGTGGCGGCCCTTTGATCTGCGGCGCGCCAGTCATCTGCCTCAAGCAAGCCCAGCACATATTCCGCGGCCAGAAGATCGTCGTCATCTTTAGGGGGCATGGTCATCGGTCCAGACACTCCCGCAAACTGATAAGCGCGCGGCGCAGCCACGTGCGCATGGTATTCAGCGGAACGTCGAATTTCGTCGCAAGCTCCTGGTAGGACAGACCCATCAGGTAAGCGCCCTTGACCGCCCGCGCGCGGTCCTCGGGCAGTTCGTCAAAGCAGGCCACCACCGCCTGCATTCGGGCGCGCAGCATGGTCTGGTCCTCGACCCCCATCGCGGGGTCGGCGATCGTGTCCAGCACATCCATCTCCTCGCCCCCGGTGACAATGCGGTGGCCGCGCGCAGCAGGACGGGCGCGCAACCTGTCCAGCGCATGGTTGCGCGCGATTGCGCACACCCAGCCCATCGCGGTGCCTTTCTGCGGATCATAGGTCGCGGCGCGTTGCCACAGGCGAATAATCACCTCTTGCAGGGCATCTTCCGCTTCGTCCCTGTCCCCCAGCATACGCGTCAGCAAGCCCAGAAGTTTCGAAGCCACCTTCGGGTAAAGCTGACCAAGCGCCGCGCGGTCCTTGTTTGCCAACCGCGTAAGCAAGGCGGATATGTCGTCGGTCAAAATGGCGTCCTGTTCGCTACGCTTCAGGGTTAGCGCATTTGCGGCGCGCCGCAAAGAGCATGGGTCATTCCGCGTCCAGCCGCAGCCGGATTTCGCGCAGCACCGTCACGGTTTGGCGCACGCGCGCATCGCCCAGTGTCTGCGAGATGTCGCCGATCAGCGGTCCGATGGCGGCCAGCGCGGCATCGCGCGCGGCGCGTCCCGATGGGCTGATGGAGACCATCTTGCGGCGGGCGTCGTCCCAATCGGGTCGAATGTGGATGTATCCGGCCCATTCCAGCTTGGTGAGCGTGTTGGTCATGGCCCCGCGTGTCACGTGAAAGGCCCGCGCCAGCTCTGCCGGGGTCCGCTCTGTTTGCAAGCGTGACAGCAGGTTCAGCACGCCGAAATGCGACAATTCCATCCCCTTGGGCAGAACCTTTGACAGCCGGTTGCGCACCAGTTGGTCGGCCATCAACAATTCGCTGAACAACGCATTTCCAACGTCAGAACTCATGCGGATGCCGGTGGCAGGAAGTTGCGGTCATGCCGCAGCGACGGGACGCGCGCGCGGGCGTCCCGCACGCGGGCAAGGTCCAGGTCGACCAGCGCGACACCTGGGTCGCGGCCCATGTCCAGCAGCACTTCGCCCCAGGGGGCGATAACCATCCCATGGCCATGGGTGCGCCGTTCGCGGCCTTCACGCGCCTTGTGCAATCCGGTCTGCGCGGGGGCCAGCACGAAGGCACCATTTTCAATGGCGCGGGCGCGCAGCAGGCTGAGCCAATGCGCGGCCCCCGTGACCGGGCTGAATGCGGCGGGCACGGTGAGTATCTCTGCCCCCGCCTGCGCCAGACTGCGATAGAGTGTCGGAAACCGCAGATCGTAGCAGATGGTCAAGCCAAGGCAGCCGATCGGGGTTTGCGCCACAGTCGCCCGGTCGCCGGGGCGAAACGCGGCGGATTCCTGGTAGGTTTCGGTTTCCGAGACCTGCACGTCGAACATGTGTATCTTGTCATAT
>JAAAPG010000227.1 GCA_009908405.1 Alphaproteobacteria bacterium
CGACATCGAAACGGGCCGTGCTCGCCCACACACGCACGCGCGCGCCCTCGCGTGACGCGTCAACACTCCTTACTGGAAAGGCTGAAACATGACACATCGTTTTCTTCGGGTATTGGGCGCCATCGGCGCATCTTGTGCAATCGGGCTGCCCGCGGGGCTTGCCGCGCAAGACCTTATCACGCGCGACCGCGTTGGCCCTGCGGATGCGCCCAACACCATGACCTTCCGACTGACGGCCTATGATCTTTATTCATCCGACACGCCCACGCGGGAAGCGTTCGAAGCGCTGTTCACCGATTTCATAGAGGCGCGCCCGGATTGGAAAATCGAAACCCAGATCGCCACCGACAATATCGGCCAGGAACAGGCGCGCTTGCTGGAGCAGGCCCGTGCCGGGCGCGCGCCCGATTGCGCCATGATCGACAGCTCGCAACTTGCCTTGTTCAAGAATGCCGGTGTCCTGGCCCCGATGAACGCGCATTTCACCCAAGCCGAGATCGACGATCTGTTCCCCTATGTCCGTGACGCCGTGACCGATGCCGACGACAACCTGCTGGCCTGGTGGTGGTTCACCGATCTGCGTGTTCTGTATCGCGACACCCGGCTTGTCCCGGACGCGCCCCAGACCTGGGACGCGCTTCAATCCGCAGCTCTCGAAACGGTCGAGGCCGGAAACGAAGGGGTGTTGTTCAATGGCGGACGCTGGGAAGGCACGGCTTTCGACTGGCTTGCCCATTTCTGGGCACAGGGCGGACGCCTTGTGGACGCGGAGGGCGCCCCGGTCTTTGCCGAAGGTGAAAACCGCGCGAAAATGCTTGCCGCGATAAATTTCTACAAGGGTTTGGTCGACAGCGGGGCCGCGCCTGCGCGCGTCACCAGCATTGTAAACTATGACGAGTTCAACGCCGCGGCGGCCGCCGGAACAACGGGGCTCTTCATCGGTGGCAATTGGCAGTACAACCAGCTGCGCGGCACCCTGCCCGAAGATGAGTTCGCCCATTGGGCCGTGTCCGCGATCCCCGGTCCGAGTGCCGACGCGCGCGCGACCGGCACCGGGGGCTGGACCATCGCCGCGCTGTCGGATGACCCCGAAGCCGTTCGAACCTGTGCAGAGATGATCAAGGAAATCTATTCGGGCCCAAGTAATGCGATTCAGGGCCTGCTTCCGACCTCGGCCGCGCAATACGATCAATACGACGCGTTCGACGGGGCGGAATACGATGTCTTTGCCGAGGCGCTGATCGACGGGCAAGCCCGGCCGGGTGTGCCGATCTACCCTGAAATCTCGAACAACATCCAGATCATGCTTGGGCAGGTTCTGTCCGGGGCGGCCTCGCCAGAAAAGGCGCTGGACGACGCGGCGGCCGCCGTCGCCGCCGCTTACGACCGTCAGTAGACGGCGTGCCGGTGGCCCGAGCCCGCAGACCCACCAAGGCCGACACGCGCGCGTTTGGCGCTGTCTGGCCATGGCTGGCACCCGCCCTGCTGGTGCTGGCCGGTTTCTATCTTGTGCCGCTTTTCGACGTGGTGCGGCTTGCGTTCGGAAACGCAACACTGCTGCGCCCGGCAACGGATTACGGGATCGGCGGCATTGCTCAGACGATCAACGCACCCGCCCTGCCCGGTATCCTTTGGGTCACGGCGCTGTTCACGGCGGCAAGTGTGGTGGGAATACTGGCCCTGGGTCTGGCGGTCGCGCTGATCGTCGTGCGCGGCGAACGGCGCCAGCTGTTGGGAATGATGGCGCTTCGAACCGTCGTTCTGACAGCATGGGTGGTGCCGGGGATCGCGAATGGCCTGATTTGGCAAATCCTGTTTTCCGAAGCGCCCTTCGGCGCGATCAATTCCATGTTGGGGCTGATCGGAATAACCCCGGTCCGCTGGGTGTCGGATCCGGGCAATGCGATGATGTCTGCGGTAATCGCCAATGTCTGGCAAGGCACAGCCTTTGCCATGATCGTTCTTTACGCGGCACGGCGGGGGCTGGACCCCGACCTTTATGCGGCGGCGGCCATCGACAATGCCGGACCAATGGCCCAGTTTTTCCATATCACGTTGCCGCAACTGAAACCGGCGCTGCTGGTGGCGACCGTGCTGGTGACGATCCAGACCCTGAACACGTTCGACGTGATCCTGGCGCTGACGGGCGGTGGACCGGGCCGCGCAACCGAGGTTCTGTCGTTATTCGTGTTCAACACCGTGTTCTACAGCTTCGATCTGTCGGGCGGGGCCGTGCTTGCGCTGATCCTTGTCGTGATCGCGATGCTGCTGACGCTGGTCTATATTCGCGTGCTGACGCGCGACCGGGCACCGCGCGCATGACCGGGCGGGGCGCGGCAAGGCTTGCGGATATCGCGACCTATGTCGGCGCGCTGGCGCTGGCGCTTGTCTTTCTGATGCCGGTCTTCTGGCTTGTGTCCCTTGCGCTGCGCACCCCGGCAGAGGTGTTTCTGGGGGCTGCGCGGTTCATCCCGGACAATCCCACGCTGGACAATTTTCGCCAGATCCTGACCGACAGGTCATTTGGGGTCTACCTGTGGAACGGGATGAAGCTGTGCGCGCTGGGGGCGCTCGGGGCGCTGATCGTCGCGACACCCGCCGCCTATATCTTTTCGCGGCGGCCCTTCGTCGGTGCAGGACCGCTGATGGTGGGCATTCTGACGGTGCAGATGATCTCGCCGCTGATTATCCTGATCCCGCTCTACCGCTACATGGAACGGCTTGGTTTGCTGGAAAGCCATGCCGCTGCTGCCGGT
>JAAAPG010000253.1 GCA_009908405.1 Alphaproteobacteria bacterium
GGGGCTAGCGCGTCCGCCAGCAGACGCAGTGCGCGGCCACGCGCGGCATGAATTGCATCCGGGTCGGGCGTTTCGCCGATAGCGTGCAGGCTTTGCGCCAATTCATCCTCGCCCGGCAAGCGCAGCACCAGCGCGCGAAAGGCCGGGTCAAGGCTGTCATCGGTCAGCGCAAGGCGTATCGCGTCGAGGTACTCGGGACCGGGGCGCGCGGCGTCGCGGATCATGGCGTGCAGGATATCGCGCGCAAGGTTGCGACCGGCTTCGAACCGGGCGAATGGGTCGGTGTCATGGCCCAGCAGCGTTGCGCGTGCGGCGCTCGATTGCGCGTGCTCCAGCGTCACCGGGGCCGAGAACCCGCGCAAGGCCGACACGACGGGTCGGGCAGGCAGGTCGTTGAAGGTAAAGACCTGTTGCGGGCTGTCCAACTCCAACACTTGCGTGGGCAGCAATTCGGTGCCGTTCGGCCCGATCAGCCCCAGCGCCACCGGAATGAGCAGCGGTTCCTTCAGCGGCTGGCCCGGCGTGGGGGCCGTGTGCTGGCGCAGGGTGAGGGTCAATGTGCCATTCGTCCAGTCCTCCAGCAGCGTTACCTTGGGCGTGCCCGCCTGTTCGTACCACCGTTTGAATTGCGACAGGTCGCGTTCTGCCGCTTCCTCGAACACGGCGATCCAGTCCTCTATCGTGCAGGCCTGCCCGTCATGCCGCGCGAAATAGAGATCGAGCGCCGCGCGATACCGCTCTTCCCCGACCAGCAGCCGCAGCATGCGGATCAGTTCCGCCCCTTTCTCGTACACGGTGGCGGTGTAGAAATTGTTAATCTCGACATAGCTTTCGGGGCGGACGGGATGCGCCAGCGGCCCCGCATCCTCGCGGAACTGGCGGGCGCGCAGGGTCAGGACGTCTTCGATCCGTTTTACAGCATGGCTGCGCATGTCGCCCATGAATTGCTGATCGCGGAACACGGTCAGCCCTTCTTTCAGCGACAGTTGAAACCAGTCGCGGCAGGTGACCCGGTTGCCGGTCCAGTTGTGGAAATACTCATGCGCGATGATCCGTTCGATCGCGGCGAAATCGCCGTCGGTCGCGGTCGCGGCAGAGGCAAGAACGTAACGGGAGTTGAAAATGTTCAAGCCCTTGTTTTCCATCGCGCCCATATTGAAGTCGTCTACGGCCACGATGTTGAAAATGTCCAAGTCATAGGCCCGCCCGTAGACCTGTTCATCCCACTGCATGGACCGTTTCAGGGCGTCGAGCGCGTAATCGGTCTTGCCTTCGTCGCCGGGGCGCACCCAGATATTCAGCGTCACATCGCGCCCGTCCATGGTGATGAAATTGCCACTTGTGGCGGTCAGATCCCCCGCGACCAACGCGAACAGGTAGCTGGGTTTCGGGTGCGGGTCGTCCCATTCGGCCCAGCCCGGTCCGCTGCCGACCGGGTTGCCATTGGACAGCAGCACCGGCAGGTCGCTTTCAATCCGCACGCGGAATGGGGCCATCACGTCGGGGCGGTCGGGGTAGAAGGTGATCTTGCGAAAGCCCTCGGCCTCGCACTGGGTGCAGTACATGCCATTCGACATATACAGCCCTTCCAACGCGGTGTTGGCGTCTGGCGCGATTTCGACCTCTGATTCCCACGTGAAGGGGCCGTCAGGGATCGTGGCGGCGTCGATGGTCAGGCCGGTCTCATCGGGCGAAACCGCCAAATCTGCGCCGTCGATGCTGGCGACGATCAGGGTCAGCCCCTCGCCATCCAGGCGCAAATCCTGTCCGGGTGCCGCCGCCGGGTTGGGCGCGAAACGCACACGGCTTTTGACCCGTGTCGCCTTGGGGGCAAGTTTGAAGGTCAGGTCGACCTGTTCGACCAAAAAGGCGGGCGGCTGATAGTCGGCAAGGTAGATCGGCTGGGCGATGTCGCGCATCTTGTCCTCCGGCGGTTTGGCCCCAGAGGTAGTGCAGTTGCAGCATGGGTGCAATCAGCAGCGCCCGCCGAACACCTGCACCCAATGCGCACCCGGCGCGCGGCCCAGCCCGACATGCGTCAGGCCGGGGTCGAGCAGGTTCGCCCGGTGACCGGGAGAGCGCAGCCAGATCGCCATCACCGTTGGAATGTCTTGTTGCCCGCGCGCGATATTCTCGGCCAACTGGCAAAAGCCGGTCAGCCCGCGCGCGCGGTCCATCAGCCCGGCGCCATCGGGGGCGGTATGGTCGAAATACCCGCGATCGGCCATGTCGCAGGCATGGCCCTGCGCGATGCGCGCGAGGTTCGGGTCCAGCGCCAGAGGAGCCAGACCGGCATTTGCGCGCGCAGTGTTGATATGGGCCAGATGCACCTCAGCCTCGACCACCGCAACAGGTGGACAGGCCCAAGCAGCAGGGGCAAGAAACACCATGAACAGAGCAAGATATCGCATCCCTTGTGCTTAACCGATTACGCCGCAAGACGCAGTCACAATCCTGCGCGCAAATAATGAACATATAGTGAACATATGGCTTGACCTGACCGTGTTCCACGATACATCTGGCCCGTATGAGCGCACCTGTTCTTCTTTGGTTCAAGCGGGATCTGCGGATCACCGACCATCCGGCTCTGGCCTTGGCCGGCGCGCGCATAGTGCCGGTTTATATAGTAGAACCAGAGTATTGGGCGCTGCCGGACACATCGGCGCGGCAATGGGCCTTCACCGCGGACGCGCTGGGCAGCCTGCGCGACGACCTGGCGGCCTTGGGCCAGCCATTAATTATTCGCAAGGGCGA
>JAAAPG010000230.1 GCA_009908405.1 Alphaproteobacteria bacterium
CCGTGTTGCTCTGGGTGCTGATTATCCGCGCGCGACACCTGTCGCAATTTCCACGGTTCGACAGCCTGAGGGGGGCCAAGGCATGACCGCATACGAAGACTTGCGCGCGCATCTGCGCCAGACCGCGGCCTTGGGCGAAGTGGCGGGGCGCCTGGGCTGGGACCAGCAAACCGTCATGCCGCGCGGCGCCAATGACCAGCGCGCCGAGGAAATGGCGGCGCTGGAAGACGTGCTGCACGCCCGGCGCACCGACCCGGAACTGGGCGACTTGCTGGACCGCGCCGAAGCCCCGGACGCGGTGGGCGAGGCGATCCTGCGCGAGGCGCGGCGCGACTTCACCCGCAACACCCGCGTGCCCGCCCGGCTGGCCTCGGAACTGGCCCGCGTGACCGCGCTGTCACAAACCGCGTGGGAAGAGGCGCGCGCCAAGGATGACGTGGCCGCTTTCCTGCCATGGCTGGAACAGGTCGTGGCCCTGCGCCGCGAGGAAGGCCAAGCCATCGCGCAGGGCGGTGACGCCTATGACGCGCTGATGCAGGATTACGAGCCGGGCACCGATGCCGCACAGGTAGGCGCGATCTTCGACCGGATGCGCCCCCGGCTGGTCGCGTTGCGCGACCGCATCCTGGGCGCGCCCACGCCCCCGGCCCTGCAAGGTCATTTCCCGCAAGACGCGCAATTGCGGCTGGCGCATGACCTGGCGCGCCGCTTTGGCTATGATTTCGACCGCGGCCGGATTGATCTGGCCGTGCACCCGTTTTCCAGCGGGTCGGGGTCGGACGTGCGCATCACCACCCGCGTGGCCGAAGGTGACCCGTTCAACTGCCTGTATTCCACGCTGCACGAAGTAGGCCATGCCACCTACGAGCAGAACATATCCCCCGACTACGCGCTGACGCCATTGGGCCATGGCGTGTCGATGGGCGTGCATGAAAGCCAGAGCCGGATTTATGAAAACCAGCTTGGCCGCTCGCGCGCGTTTACCGGCTGGCTGTTCGGGGCCATGCAGGCCGAGTTCGGCGCGTTGAACATCGACAATGCCGACGCGTTCCACGCCGCCGTCAACCGCGTGCACCAGGGCTATATCCGCACCGAGTCGGACGAGGTGCAGTATAACCTGCACATCATGTTGCGCTTCGACCTGGAACGCGCGCTCATTGGCGGCACGCTGGCCCCGGCTGACCTGGAAGAGGCCTGGAACACCCGCTTCGAAGCCGATTTTGGCTATGGCATCGACCGCCCGGCACATGGCGTTTTGCAAGATGTGCATTGGTCGGTCGGCCTGTTCGGTTATTTTCCGACCTACGCGCTTGGCAATATTTATGCGGCCTGTCTGGACAAGGCGATGCGCAATGCGCTCCCGGATCTGGATGCTCACCTGGCCGCTGGCGATCTTGGTCCCGCGACCGATTGGCTTGCAAAAGCGGTGCAGCAGCACGGCGCGCTACGCCCCTCGGTCGCGACGATCACGCAGGCTTGCGACGGGACAGCGCCGGACGAAACAGCGCTTCTCGACGGGTTGGACCGTAAATTTGCAGCGATTTACGCGATCTAACGAACGCCGACGCGCCTTTGGCCAACGCCCGCAACGCCCCCCCGGAGCGCTGCGCATCCGAACGATACCGCAAGCCCGCAATCCCGGAACACCGCGCTGCTTCAGAAGCCTGGGCAAGGGCGGGGAAAGCCGTTCGAACGGCAGGTGGGCAAGGCCGGGCCCATCAGGGGCGCGGGCGGCGCTCTCGGTGCCGTGAACCTCGGGGATGCCAACGGCGGCCTTGCGTTCGGGCTGCCCCGCGACGGGATCGACGGCTGCCGGGATGCGCGCGTCAATCCGGGCCGAGGGCGCGGTTTTCCCGGTCCCGTGCATCGGCGCGAACACATCTCCGGGGTGCACCTCCGAAAAAGGGCTGGGCCAGGTGCGCCGACGGTTTCGCGCTCAGCCCGGTGCGGGTCATGACGGGCCAATGATCGCGCCCCCGGTCGATGCCAACCTTGCCCGTCCACTTGTCGACCCGGTCAAGATACCTGGCGTTTTCACGATAGAGCCGGACAACGGCCACGGTGGCGTCTATCGCTTCTCGTTCGCTTGCAACAACGATCAGGCGCTCGGTTTCCTGCACGTCCATGCCCGCCACCGGGTCCAACTGGCGTTCCATCAGATGGCGCATCAGGTGCACCACGGTCACATCCATGCCACACCCGGCAAGACCCGCGGCCCCCTCTAGGCCCAGCAACCCGCCGCCGATCACCACCGCCTTGCCGCCCGTGTCAGCGGCGGTGGTGATCATGGCGGTGATGTCATCGAGATCGCGGGAGGTGATGACCCGCGGCAGGTCCGTGGCTGGCACCGGGATAAGGGACGGGGCAGAGCCGGTGGCGATGACCAGCTTGTCATAGGGCACCGCACCGTTCTGCCCTTCGACCACCTTGCGCGTGCGGTCGATCCGCACCACATGTTCGCCGAACCGGCAGGTAATCCCGCGCGCGGCATACCCGTCACCGTCAGGGGTGACGCAAATCGCGGTGACCTTGGTGCGCGACCACACCTCCATCGAAACGCCCTGCAATTCCCATCGGGTCAGGCTGTCGAGCATCCCGAACGGTTCACCCAGAGGTAGCGCACCGCCTGTGCCGCGCCCTTGGGCATACCGTGGATGGGCGTGGCATCGGGCAGCGTGCGGGGGGCCCGCGACCGTGGCCTCCATGTTCATATCCATCAGCTATTTCGTCACAT
>JAAAPG010000024.1 GCA_009908405.1 Alphaproteobacteria bacterium
CTATGGAACTACTTGGGACGACGAACTCTGGAAGGTCCGGATCGAGCTGGAAGACCCTGCGCAGGTTTTTGACCTGGGGTTCTCGGCCATTCTGGATGAAGGCATCGACAACGAGAGTTTCGGGATTGCCGCCATGGACATCCAGATCGTGCCGGGGGCGCATGAAAACACCCGCTTTGTGCCTGACCCGAACGATCTTTTGGGGCGTGAGCGTGTCACGTTGTTCAAAAAATACGCCGGTTGCCCCGATGATGCCTACGGTGGGCGCAGCCATATCCTGACCAATGATGATTTTCAGGATCCGGGCGTTCCGACCCGCCACCGCGTGCGTGCGGGCGGGCAGAGCAATCTGAGCAACTGCGGGTCGGACAACAGCTCCCGGTATGGTTACCTGGATGCGAACCCAACAATCATTCTGGATTGGGACGGTCAGCAAAGAACAGGGTCCGGCAACCGTTTGCAGATTTCGACCGATGATGGGAACCTTGGAAAGGATTGTGACTCCATGCTCTACGTCGAAGACCCGAATGGGCAGGTCTTTTACAGCAATGCGACATCGTTGGGCGGCTTTTCCTCAGATCTGAATGTCAGGTTGGACATGGAAAACGCCCAGGACGGTCGCTATGCGATATGGGTCGGCAGTTACCATTCCGGTTACTGCAATACCGACTTTGTCGTCGACCTTTACTAGGCCAGGTCAGTGCACCGCCGGGATGTCGCCGGGAAGCTCTTGCAAGGTGGCCGTCAATCGCGCCCCGGACTTGTCACCTCTGTCGCAAGCAGGCTAAGGTCGTGATGGTAACGATCCGAGGCGTACATGACACGATGGCAGACCACGACCGGCCTCATCCTGGGCGCGGCAATCATTCTGGGCGCTTGTGTGGGCAGCCCGGACTTGCCGCCAACTGACAGGCAAACGCGCGGTGATGCGCCGCAGCTCGTGCCGATTTCGGGCCTGTTGGACCACGCGGACCAACCGGATGGCGTTTCCGCTGCCGAACTTTCCGCCGCACCAAAAGCCCGCGCATCGGCCCTGCGTGCCCGCGCCGCCCGATTGCGGGGTCCGGTCATCGCACAGCCCGACCGTGCGCGACTGCTCGCCTCCGGCCCAAGTTTGCGCTAAGCCTCGATCTTGAGCAAAGCCTGCGCTTCCGCTTGGTGCAGGGCTTCGCGACGCACCTGTGCCGTGTGGATCGAAAACACCACTGCGCCAGTACCCGGCAAACGCAGCAAGCATTGGCGTTCCGATCGGATGAAATCGCCATCATTGCGCTTGTCCTTGGGCGCGAATTCCGGGCGCGGCTGAAACAGCGACGGGTTCGTGTAGCGCAGCAGGTTGGCGCGCCACAGCGGCTGTTCGGACCGAATCGCGTCGAACATGCGCTGCACCCGCGCGCCCATCTTCGCATCATAGCTTGCCACCGGCGCATGGATGCGCAGCAGCGGTTTGCCCAGCTTGTCGGCCAGTGTCCAACTGGACGGAAAGCACAGCACGGCGCCGGTCAGCACATGCTCCGCCGCCCTGTCGGGCTTTTGCAGAATGCAGAAATCCTCCTGCACCAGCAGGCCAAGGCTGCGCAGCGGGCGCGCGCGGTCCAGCGCGACCCTGTAGCCATCGGGGCGGGTGACATGTGTCGGCGTCACGTCAAAACCCAGATCGGGCAGATCGCGCAACACCGTGTCCAGCAACTCGACCGCCGCTGCGCGCGCCTGCGGCAGGCAGGCCAGCACATCGCCTGCGCACGCGTCGAGTAGTCGCGTGCGCTCTGCCATTTGCGCGGCATATGCGTCCGAAATCAGCAACCAGTCGGCACGGTCCAGCGGCATCACGCCGGGCAGGCGGCGGCGGGTGGGGTCCACCCATGGGGCAAAGGGCAGGCGGGCATTCAGGATCATGCCATATCGCTACCGCGCCAGGGCGCTGCCAAGAAAGCAAATTCTTGCGTGAGGGCGATTTTCACGGCAGCATGACGGGATGCAAACGCCCGATTACACGCTTGGCATCGAAGAAGAATACCTGCTGGTCGATGCCAAGACCTGCGCCCTTGTCGACGTGCCCGACGCGCTCATGCGCGATTGCGTCGAAGCACTGGGCGACAAGGTCTCCCCCGAATTCCTGGCCTGCCAGATCGAAGTCGGCACCGGCGTTTGCGCAAATATCGTCGAAGCGCGCGCCGACCTGAGCCATTTGCGCCGCACCATCGCGACCTGCGCCGCGGAGTATGGCATGGCCCCGCTGGCGGTGTCCTGCCACCCGTTTGCCGATTGGCAGTCGCGCAAACACACCGAAAAACAACGCTATAACGACCTGGCGCGCGACCTGGGCGGCGTTGTCCGGCGGATGCTGATTTGCGGCACCCATGTGCATGTCGGCCTGCCCGATGATGACCTGCGCATGGATATCATGCGCCAGTTCAGTTATTTCCTGCCGCATCTGCTGGCCATGTCGACCTCGTCGCCCTTCTGGGGCGGGCAGGATACCGGGCTGAACAGCTACCGGTTGTCGGTTTTCGACAACCTGCCCCGTACCGGCCTGCCGCCCGATTTCACCGCGTATGCCGAGTATCGCCGCTCGGTCGACATGCTGATCGAAGCGGGGCTGATCGAGGACACGTCGAAAATCTGGTGGGACATTCGCCCTTCGGCCCGGTTCCCGACGCTGGAATCGCGAATCTGCGATGTCATGCCGATCATGGAGCACACGCTGACCGTGGCCGCACTGGTGCAA
>JAAAPG010000091.1 GCA_009908405.1 Alphaproteobacteria bacterium
GGCGAGGATGTGGGCACGGCCTATGCTGATTGGGAGAGTGAATATTCCAGCTGGCGCACCAACGAGATGTCCGATCACCTGCCGATTTGGATTGAGCTGAAAGTGGATTATTCCAACGAGTATCTGCTGGGGATCAAGGCGTTGGGGGAAGGATGAGCCCGTTGACGCGAACGGTTGGGTGCGGCGAATGGCGGCTGTGAGCCCAAACTTACCGATGCTGCGCTTTGTACGAATGTCTGCTAAGTCTTATAGCGAACGTTGAAACAAGACGAAGATCAGCCCCCTGACTGCAAAGGAGGACACTGCGTTGCGAAACTTTTTTATGTCGATTGCGCTGATCGCACTTCCTACCGCTGCGATAGCGGAGAGCATCGATTTTCGATGTGATTTTGGTTTTCTTGGTTATGATGGATCTACATCACTGGTTGTCGAAACAGAAGCCAGTGAAATAGAAATCGACCTACGTTCTGGGGGAAGCTTTAAAGCCCCAATTCTCAACTCTGTAGATGATGTAGTTATTGCGTTCTGGGTAACCTCGGACATGAGGCAAATTATTACTCTTTCCTTGAACACTCGGCTTGGCGACATTGCATTAGCACGTGTTGGAACAAAAGAGCCGCTTATGAAAGAAGGCAACTGCGAACGCCGGAACTAGGGTCGCAAAGACCAGAAACTAGAGGCTGTTCCCACTAAACTACATACTGTAGACAGCCAGAAACCGGACCTTTGTGCGCTACGTAGCGAACAGTGGCTCTGTCCCGCGCTGCGGACGTTCACGAACGGCGGTTCATCTGGCAGCAACAAGGCTTGTCACGCCTGACCGCAGGACTCGTTTGACTGGGTGTCGACGCTTTCGCAAACTGTATCCGTCCGGGGCAGGCGCGCGCATGGTGATGGCAAGGCGGCAAACTCCTGAAAAAATGGCCCGCCGTTCAGTTCAGCCGCCCCATATGCCCGGCGACATCGGCCATGCGCACCGAGAAGCCCCATTCGTTGTCATACCAGGCCAGCACGCGCACGGTGCGTCCGCCCATCACCTTGGTCTGGTCGGGGGCGAAGATCGAGCTTTGCGGCGTATGGTTGAAATCGACCGATACCTTGGGCTCCGGGTCATAGTCCATGACCATGCCCATGTGGCCTGCGCAGGCCTCGGCGACGATCTCGTTGACGGTCTCGGCGGTGACGTCGCGCGCGGCCTCGAAGGTCAGGTCGACGCAGGAAACGTTCGGCGTGGGCACGCGCATGGCGGTTCCGTCCAGCTTGCCCTCCATCTCGGGCAGCACCTCCTTGAGCGCCTTGGCCGCGCCGGTCGATGTCGGGATCATCGCCATTGCGGCGGCGCGGGCGCGATAAAGATCCTTGTGGCGGCGGTCCAGCGTCGGCTGGTCGCCGGTATAGCTGTGGATCGTCGTCATGATGCCGCGTTCGATGCCGATGCCATCGTTGAGCACCTTGACCAGCGGCGCCAGGCAGTTGGTGGTGCAGGAGCCGTTGGAAACCATGCGGTCCTCGGCCACGAGGCTGCGGTGATTGACGCCATAGACGATGGTCTTGTCGACATTGGTGGCCGGGGCCGAGATCAGGACCTTGCCGGCACCGCGGTCCAGATGAACGGCGGATTTGCCACCGTCATTGAATTGGCCGGTGCATTCCAGGACCACGTCGACGCCGTCCCAGTCCAGCTCTTGCGGGTCATAGGTCGACATCATTTCGATGCCGCCCCGGCCCAGGTCCAGCTTGCCGTCGACCACGTCGACCTGGCCGGCAAAACGGCCATGCACGCTGTCATAGCGCAGCAGGTGGGCGTTGGTCTCGACCGGGCCGGTCGCGTTGATCTTCACGACCTGGACGTCGTTGCGGGCGGCCTCTGCGATATGGGCCAGGGTGCAGCGGCCGATGCGGCCGAATCCGTTGATGCCGATTGTGACGGTCATGGGGGGCTCCTGTAGGCGCGTATTGGCGACCTTCTACGCGGTGTGCCATTGTATACCAAATCCGAAAGCGACGCTTTGCCAGCAGGTTAGCGATAACGGAGGCAGGGCCGCCACGGTTTGCGCTAACCGTTTGCGCCAACATCTTCCCATTGTTCCCGCGGCCCGGGCCGCTAAGCTGGACCAAACGAATCTGGAGACGGGTATGAGTGGGCTTCTTGCACTTCTGGACGATGTCGCGGCGATCGCGAAACTGGCGGCCTCAAGCGTCGATGACGTGGCCGGCATGGCCGCCAAGGCCGGCTCCAAGGCCGCCGGTGTGGTGATCGACGACGCGGCGGTGACGCCGAAATACGTCCACGGGCTGGACCCCAAGCGCGAATTGCCGATCATCTGGAAGATCGCCCGCGCCAGCTTCTTCAACAAGCTGGTGATCCTGCTACCGGTGGCGCTGGCGCTCAATGCCTTCGCGCCTTGGCTGATCACGCCGCTCCTGATGCTGGGCGGCTTCTACCTGTGTTTCGAGGGGGCCGAAAAAGTGTTTCACTGGCTCTTACCCCACGGCGATGCGCAGGTGGAAAAGGATTTGGATGTTGGCGACCCCGTCCACTTGGAGGAAACCCGCGTGCGCGGGGCGATCAAGACCGATTTCATCCTGTCGGCCGAGATCATGACCATCACGCTGGCCGCGATTCCCGCCGGCACCTTCTGGCTGGAGGCCGCGACGCTGGCCGTCGTGGCCATCGCGATTACTGCCGTCGTCTACGGCACCGTGGCGCTGATCGTGAAG
>JAAAPG010000033.1 GCA_009908405.1 Alphaproteobacteria bacterium
CGGCCCTGCCAGAGGATGTGTTCGTGCTCGGGGGGGCGCTCGGGCAATCCCTTGACGGGTTCGAATGCAAAATCATCATGCGACATGGGCCGGTTCCTTGTTTTTATGGGTCGTGTCGGATCAGGCCGGGTTGGCCAGGACCTGCTTGATGGCGTCAGTTGTTCCGACGCGTTTGTCGGCGGTATACATGTAACCGCCCGCAACGTAGGCAGAGACCTTCTCTTCCTCGAGCTTGGTGATCTGCGCGTCCGACGCGATTGTCGGGATGCCCTTGAAGCTTTCGCTGTCCAGCGCATTGACCACCACGCGGTCGGTTTTGATCTTCGCCATGGTCATCGGCACCAGGCGTTTGCCGCCATCGTCCAGCGTCACTTCCAGGTAGCGCACCAGTTGTTCCGGCACATCCACCCACATGTCGCTGACCTTGCCCGGCGATTTGCGGTCATGGCACATGACCATCAGGCCACGCGGGTCGCGCCCGGCGGAGACCGCGAATTCACCGACCTTGGCCATGGGCTGGATCTTGGCGTGGCCGTGGCCATCCAGTTCCGCCTCGTCGCGGCGCGCGGCCCAAGCCGCCGGGCCAACACCGTCTTTCAGCGGGTCGCCCGTGGGGGCAAAGGGAAATCCGCCCGATTGCGATGTGCGCGCCAAGGCCAGATCGCGGGTTTCGCGCTCGGCATTGGGGGCTTTGTATTCGCCACGGTCATGCGGCAGCAGGAATGTCTTGGCTTCGGGCACAGACAGGTTCGACCCGGCAGGGCTGCCATCGTCGTTTTCCAGCGGGTAGCCTTCGCGCATGTTTTCGCGCTGGATGTAGTAGATCAGCCCGGCGAAAAACAGCCAGAAGGCGTAAAGCGAAATCAGCGCCAGGTCGAAATTGCCAAAGAATATCCAGCCGAATGGGGTATCCATGGGTAGTCCTCCGTTTCAGGTCAGGTCGGAAAATCGGCAAGGCCGATCCGTTGGTTACGTGGTTCGGTAGTGACGATACGGGTCCGCACCAGCGGCCCGAGAATGACGAGGGTCAGGAACAAAAGCCCGATCTCCAGGTGGTAGACGACGGAATAGCCGATATCGGGAGTCATCAGGCCCGCGCCCAGGTGTCCCGCATCGGCCATGGTCTGCACCGTGTCGCGCAGGCCGCCGCCGATGATCGCGGCCAGCCCGGCGGCGGTCGCCTGCGCGGCCCCCCAGGCGCCAAGGGCAAGCCCCCCGCCCACAGCCCCTTTGCGCGGCATTTCCATCGCGGCGGTCAGCGTGGTCACGGCGAACAGCCCCAGCCCCAGCCCGATGCCGAAGGCGCCCGCAAAGAACAGCGGTGCGAATTGCAGCGGCCCGGCGAAAATCACGGCGGAAAACGCGAAGATGCCGAACAGCAGCCCGCGGCCCGCCAGCCGGAACGGGTCAGCATCCTGGCCCAAGCCCTTGGCAGCCCAAAGAAAGCCGATCAGCGCGCCCACGGCCCAAACGGCGGTCAGCGTGGTCGTGGCGGCCACCGACAGGCCCAGCACATCGCCGCCATAAGGTTCCAGCAGCACGTCCTGCATGTTGAAGGCCAGCCCGCCCACGAACACCACCGCCAGCAAACGGCCCGCTTGGCCACCCCTGATGTAGTCGTTCCATGCGTCCCGGAAAGACGGGCGCGGCGCCGCGCGCTCGGCGCGGGTCATGGGGCGAACCTGTTCCTGCTTCCACAGCGCCAGTATGTTCAGCGCCAGCGTGACAACAGCGCAGCCCTGCACCACGCGGATCAGCGTCAACTCGGAAAAATCGCGCAGCAAATAGCCCACGATCAGCGCCGAAATCGCCATGCCGGCCAGGAAGGTCACGTATAGAAGCGCCACCACGCGGGGGCGGGTTTCATCCGTCGCGCGGTCAGCGGCGAGCGCCACGCCCGCCGTTTGCGTCATGTGCAGGCCAAGGCCGGTCATCAGGAAGGCCAGCGCCGCCAGAACCTCGCCCGCGAAGGGCACGTCATAGACGTTGTCGCCATTCAGGACGATCAGCGCGAAGGGCATGACCGCAAGGCCCCCGAACTGCCAGAGCGACCCGAACCACAGGTAGGGAATACGCTTCCAGCCAATGGCCGAGCGGTGGGTGTCCGACCGGAACCCCAGGAACGCGCGAAAGGGTGCTATCAGCACGGGCAGCGCGATCATGGCCGCGACAAGGCTGGCGGCCAGCGACAGCTCCACGATCATCACCCGGTTCAGCGTGCCCAGCAGCAGCACCGTGGCCATGCCGACGCTGACCTGGAACAGGCTCATCCGCCAGATCTGCGCCAGCGTCAGATCGGCGCTTGCCGCATCCGCGAAGGGCAGCCAATTGGCGCCCAGGTTCTTGATCGTGCCTTTGCCGATAATCATGGCCGCACCTTCAGGCATTCGGAAATGTAGAAACCCCGGCTTACCCGGCCCACGCGGTCCAGCCCGGCTACCTGCATCTGCCGCCAATCATGCGGGATCATGCTGGGCGAGCGGTCCGCGCGTGGGAATATCTTGCCCGCGTTCCACATTGCCATCAGCAGCGGGGTGCGGGGGGCGACGGTGAACACCACGTGCCCGGCGCGCCGGGACAACCCCTCCAGCGCCGCTTCCAGGTCGGGGCGGGTGTAGTAGATCAGGCTGTCCATCGCGATCACATGGTCGAACCGGCCCAGACCCTCGGCCAGCATGTCGCCCGATTCAAACGTGACGCGCCCCGCCAAGCCCTCGGGCAGGCGGCTTTGCGCGATTTCGACCAGCTTGGGCGAGATATCGATCGCCACCACTTCGGCCCCGCGCGCAGCCAGTTCGGCGCTTGCCGCGCCCGTGCCGCAGCCTGCATCCAGCACGCGCGCGCCCGTCAGGTCATCCGGCAACTGCCCCAGCATCAGCGCGCGCATCGTGTCGCGCCCCTCGCGCACCGTCTGGCGCACGCGGCTGACCGGCGCATCCGATGTCAGGCGCTCCCACACGCGCGTTGCCGTGCCATCGAAATAGCTGGCAACGCGGTGGCGCGTGGCGTCGTAACTGGCGCTGGAAGGGGCCATGTCGCGCATCAATCGAACCCCAGAAGCTCGAATATGTCGCGGTCGGGCAGGGTGGACGGGTTGCTTTCCTCGGTGCCGGTCAGCAGCGAATTGGCCAGCCGCATGTATTCCGCCCGGCAAGCAAGGATGTCTTCATCCGCGTCCATCTCGAACAATGTCTTCTTCTTCAGGCGCGAGCGGCGGATGGCATCCACATCGGGCATATGACCGATGCGGTTGAAGCCCACCTCGCGGCAGAAGCGGTCCACCTCGTCCGTGTCCTTGGAGCGGTTGGCAATGCAGCCCGCCAGCCGGACCTTGTAATTGGCCGATTTGGCCTGCACGGCGGCGATGATCCGGTTCATCGCGTAGATGCTGTCGAAATCATTGGCGGTCACGATCACCGCCTTGTCGGCATGCTGCAACGGCGCGGCAAAGCCGCCGCAGACCACGTCGCCCAGCACGTCGAAAATGACCACGTCGGTGTCATCCAGCAGGTGGTGCTGCTTGAGCAATTTCACCGTCTGGCCCACGACATAGCCGCCGCAGCCCGTGCCGGCGGGCGGCCCGCCCGCTTCCACGCACATCACGCCGCCGTAACCTTCGGTCACGAAATCCTCGGGGCGCAGTTCCTCGGCGTGGAAATCCACGTCCTTCAGAATGTCGATGACCGTGGGTTGCAGCTTGCCCGTCAGGGTGAAGGTGCTGTCATGCTTGGGGTCGCAGCCGATCTGCAACACCCGCTTGCCCATGCTGGCAAAGGCCGCCGACAGGTTGCTGGACGTGGTCGATTTGCCGATCCCGCCCTTGCCATAGATGGAAAACACCGTGGCACCTTCGATCTTTTGGGTCGGGTCCATGTGGACCTGCACGGAGCCTTCGCCGTCTTGGCCTTTCAGGACCGGTATGTCGTCTTTGGGGCTCATGGCGTGTTTCCCTTCATCTTGCGAAAAATATTCCGGGAATGCGGGGGCTGGCCCCCGCGGACCGGAATGGGCGATATCGTGGCGGGACGGCTCATTCGGCGGCAATCCCTTCCACGCGGTCTTCGATCTCGTCGGCGGCATCCTGCAACGCGGCGAGCGTCGCGGCGTCGGGTTGCCAGTAGTTGCGCTCGGACGCCTCGATCAGGCGTCCGGCCATGCGCGCGCTGGCTTGCGGGTTCAGATCGGCCAGCCGCTGGCGCATCGCGTCGTCCAGCACGAAGGTTTCCGACAGGCGCTGGTAGACCCACGGCTCCACCGTGCCGGTCGTGGCCGACCAGCCCAGCGTGTTGGTGACCTGTGCTTCCAACTGGCGCACGCCTTCGGCCTTGTGGTCCAGCAGCGCCTCATAGAACTTCGGGTTCAGCGCGCGCGACCGCGTTTCCAGCGCGATCTGGTCTTTCAGCGTGCGCACCTGGCCCGCGCCACGGGTCTGGTCGCCGATATAGACCGGCGTGTCCTGCCCGCCGCGCGCACGTTTTACCGCACGGGCAATGCCGCCCAGCGTGTCGAAATAATGGTCCACCGTGGTGACGCCCAGTTCGACCGATTCCAGGTTCTGATAGGCGCAATCGACATTGGCGAGCGTCGCTTTCAGCAGGTCCGGCTGGGCGACGGGCTTGCCGCTGACGCCATAGGCGAACCCCTTGCGGGTCTGGTAGGCATCGGCCAATTCGTCCTCGTCGCCGAAAGTGGAGCTGTCGACCAGCGCGTTCACGTTCGACCCGTAGGCGCCCTCGGCATTGGAAAAGACGCGCAGCGCGGCCTCTTCCAGGGAAACGCCCAAGTCCCGCGCGGTGGCCATGGCGTGCGCGCGGATGAAGTTCTGCGCTTCGGGCTCTTCCGCGGTCGCGGCTTTCAGCGCGGCTTCGGCCAGCAGGCGGGTTTGCAACGGCAGCAGGTCGCGGAAAATGCCCGACAGCGTCATTACCACGTCAATGCGCGGGCGGCCCAGCTCTGACAGCGGGATCAGGTCGGCGCCCGACAGGCGGCCATAGGCATCGAATCGCGGCGTCGCGCCGATCAGGGCAAGCGCCTGCGCGATCGGCCCGCCGTCGGATTTTATGTTGTCCGACCCCCAGAGCACCATCGCCACGGAACGCGGCAGGGTGGGCTGCGCGTCGAGCAGCTTTTGCGCCTGCACTTCGCCTTCGCGCAGGGCGAAAGCGGTGGGCATGCGGAACGGGTCGAACGCGTGGATGTTGCGGCCCGTGGGCACGATCTGGGGTGAGCGGATCAGGTCGCCGCCGGGCACCGGCGCGATATACTCGGCGCTCAGCGCGCGCATGATGCCGTCCAGCTCGGTGTCGCCTTGCAAGGCCAGGTCCATCGCGGCGCGCGTGTCATCGTCGCAATCGACCTGCGCCAGCAGATGCGCGCGGGCGGCGGCATCCATCTTGCGGCCCACGATGTGCAGGCCCTCGGGGATGAGCGCGTCTTCCAGTTCCAGCAGTTTCAGCCACAGCGTGTCGGGCGCGCCGGTCATGTCCAAGGCGGCGGCTTGATCCGCGATCAGCGCCTCCAGATCGGCGCGGGTGTCGGGGTCGTCATCCGCCGCGCGGCGCCAGCGTTGCAGGCTGTCCTTCAGCTCTTGCAAGCCCTTGTAGAGGCCCGCCTGCGCGACCGGGGGCGTCAGATGCGTGATGGTCACGGCACCCGACCGGCGTTTGGCAAGACTCGCCTCGGACGGGTTGTTGGCCGCATAGAGGTAGACATTCGGCATCTCGCCGATCAGCCGGTCCGGCCAGTCGCGCGCGCCCATCCCGGCCTGTTTGCCGGGCATGAATTCCAGCGCGCCATGCATGCCGAAATGCAGCACGACATCGGCGGCATAGGTGTTGCGCAGCCACAGGTAGAACTGGGCAAAGGCGTGGGTGGGGGCGAAGCCGCGTTCGAAGAGCAGGCGCATCGGGTCGCCTTCATACCCGAAGGTGGGTTGCACCCCGACAAAGACATTGCCGAACTGGTGCCCAAGGATGAACACGCCGCGCCCGTCGGATTGCACGCGACCGGGGGCAGGGCCCCAGACGGATTCGATGGCTTTCAGCGGCGGGCAATTCGCCACCATCTCGTCGGCGCCGACATGGGCGGCGACATTCGCCTCTTGCCCGTATTGCGCGGCATTGCCGGTCAGGACCATGTCGCGCAAAGCCTCGACACTGTCGGGCACCTCAAGCGTGTAGCCCTCGGCCTTCATGCGGGTCAGGGTGTTGAACAGGCTTTCGAACACGCTCAGGTAGGCGGCGGTGCCGACGGCGCCCGCATTGGGCGGAAAGCCGAACAGCACGATGCCGACCTTCTTCTCGGCATTCGCCTTGCGGCGCAATTGCACCATGCGCTGCGTCTTTTCCGCCAGCGAGATGATGCGCTCGTGGCACGGCGCCATTTCGCGTGACCCGGTGGTGACCTGGCAGCCCATGTGGCAGCCGGTGCATTGCTCGGCCCCGTGGCGGCCCGCGAACACCGTGGGGTTGGTTGCGCCGTCAATCTCGGGCAGCGCGATCAGCATCGTGGTTTCGACCGGGCCGAGGCCGGTTTCCGACCCGCCCCATTGGCCCAGCGTCTGGAATTCCAGGGGATGCGCGACAAGGTAGGGCACGTCCAGATCCGTGAGGGTCTCCACTGCCGCCGGGCTGTCGTTATAGGCGGGACCACCGACAAGGCTGAACCCGGTCAGCGACAGAAGCGTGTCGACCTGCCCCTTGAAATAGGCGTCGATCGCGGGGCGGCCATCCAGGCCCCCGGCGAAGGCCGCGCGCACGGTCAGGCCCTTTTCTTCCAGCGCGCGGATGACGGCGTCATAATGCGCGGTGTCATTGGCCAGAACGTAGGAGCGCATGAGCAGCACGCCCACGGTGCCCGCGGGCTGCGCGGGGCGCGGCAGGTCGGCGGGGTCGGTGGTGATGCGGTCGGGAAGATCGGGGTGATACAGCCCCACTTCCGGGTAGTCGATGGGCGCGGCGGCGGTGACCTGCCCCCAGTCGGGGCGGTGCGAATAGCGCCCGATCAGGAAGCGCATCATCGATTCGATATTGTCGTCGGACCCGCCCAGCCAATATTGCATCGACAGGAACCACGCGCGCAAATCCTGCGCCTTGCCGGGAATGTAGCGCAAAATCTTGGGCAGGCGGCGCAGCATGCTCATCTGCTTGGCGCCCGATGCGGGCTTGGACTTGTCGCCGCCGCCGCGCAGCTTTTTCATGATCTTGGCGATCCCGGTGGCGGGCTTGGCCATGTCCAGATCGCCCATCTTGGTCAGCTTGACGATCTGCGGGTCGGAAATGACGCCGACGAAGGCATCGCAACGCGCGCGCGCGGCCTGCATTTCGGGCAGGCAGGCCTGCACGTGTTCCTCTATGAACAGGAGGTTGGCGCAGACAATGTCCGCGGCGTTGATCGCGGCCTTGGCGCGGGCCAGCGCGTCGGGGTTCTCGGCGAATTCGGCGGCGGCGTGGATCGACACCTCGAGGCCCGGGAAATCCGCCCGCAAGCGCGGCAGAACGCGTTCCGCCGGGCCCGCCGCATGCGCGTCGAGCGTGATGACGACGAAGCGGTAGGGTTCGGGCTGGATGTGGTGACTATCGAGCATAATGTGCCTTCGCTTCATAGAGCGTGTCGACCGAGATCTCGTGCAGGCCCTTTTCCGTGGCGAAAGCCTCGGTGTTGCGGCGTGCCTTGCCGCGCACGAAGAAGGGGATCTTCTTGAGTTCCCGCTCGGCGCAGGACAGCCAGACGACGTTTTGATGCGCGGCGCTGACCTGCGAGGGGGGGGCGTCCGCCGGGGGCATCGAGCCCCCGTCGGCCGCGGCCGCAGGCGCGGCGGGCGCGCTTGCGTCGGCCATGACCGCGTCGGGCCGCGGCGCGTGGCCGCCATGATGCGAGGGGCCGGCATCGTCGTGGAATTCGAAATCCTCGCGGAACATGTGCAGCAGGTGCTCTTCCAGCCCCATGACCAGCGGGTGCACCCAAGTGTCGAACAGCACGTTCGCGCCCTCGAACCCCATCTGCGGCGAATACCGCGCGGGGAAGTCCTGCACATGGACGGGCGCCGAGATGACCCCGCACGGAATGCCCAGCCGCTTGCCGATATGGCGTTCCATCTGGGTGCCGAGGATCATCTCGGGCGCGGCGGCTTCAATCGCCGCCTCGACATCAAGATAATCGTCGGTGATCAGCGCCTCGAGCCCGAATTCCTTTGCCAGCGCGCGGAGCGGCCGGGCCTGTTCGCGGTTGTAGCAGCCCATGCCGCACACCTCGAACCCCATCTCGTCGCGGGCGACCTTGGCGGCGGCCATGACATGGGTGCCGTCGCCGAACAGGAAGACGCGCTTGCCGGTCAGGTAGGTGCTGTCGACCGAGGCGGCCCACCAGGGCTGGCGCAGGCGCGACTCGTCCACCGGAAGGGTGCTGCCCGACAGCGTGCGTACCTCGTCGATGAAGGCGCGGGTGGCATTGGCGCCGATGGGGATGGTTTTCGTAAATGGTTGCCCGTGTTCCTTTTCCAGCCAGCGCGCGGCGGATTCGGCGGTTTCCGGGTAAAGCAGCACGTTGAAATGCGCCGCCCCCATGCGTTTGATGTCGGACGGGCTGGCGCCCA
Source organism: Alphaproteobacteria bacterium (assembly GCA_009908405.1). Lineage (GTDB taxonomy): Bacteria > Pseudomonadota > Alphaproteobacteria > Rhodobacterales > Rhodobacteraceae > Roseinatronobacter. The sequence continues at coordinate 8,594 of JAAAPG010000033.1, forward strand.
TGGGCGCGGCGACGTTGACCTCTATCCCCATTTCGGACAACAGGCCGGTGATTTCGGCCAGGTCGTCGCGGTGGCGAAAGCCAAGCGCGGTCGGGCCAAGGATGTTGCAGGTCACGCGCTCGGTGCGCGCTGTGGGTCGGGCCAGGGCGCGGCAGAGTTGCAGGAACGCCTCGTCGCAGCCGAAATTTTCCTTGCGCTGGTAGCTGGGCAGTTCCAACGCGATCGCGGGTACGGGCAGGCCCATGGTTTCTGCCAGGCCACCGGGATTGTCCTGGATCAGCTCTGCGGTGCAGGACGCGGCGACGATCAGCGCTTCGGGTTGAAAGCGATCATATGCGTCGCGGCAGGCGGAGGTGAACAGCCCCGACGTATCGGCGCCCAGATCGCGCGCCTGGAAGGTGGTGTAGCTGACCGGCGGGCGGTGGTCGCGCCGCTCTATCATGGTGAACAGCAGGTCGGCATAGGTGTCGCCCTGCGGCGCGTGCAGCACCATGTGCAGATCGCGCATACCCGTGGCGACGCGCATCGCGCCGACATGGGGCGGGCCTTCATATGTCCAGACGGCAAGCTTCATGGCCGACCTCGTGTCGTGAGTATTTGGGGCAAGATGAAGGGGCGGGTCATTCGGCGGCCTCCACCCGGTTCGGGTGCTGGCGGGCGAGCAGCTCGCGGCGGCGCAGGGGCCGCGCAAACAGCGACGCGAGATCGCCTGCCTGTTCGTAGAAATGCACCGGGGTAAAGACGAGTTCGATCGCCCATTTGGTTGCCAGCCCCTCGGCTTCCAGCGGGTTGGCAAGGCCCAGCCCGCAGACCGTCAGGTCCGGGCGCGTGGCGCGCACGCGGTCGAGTTGCAGGTCCACATCCTGCCCTTCGGAAATGACCGGCCCTTCGGCAATCAGGTCCAGTTCCGGCCCGTGCAGATCGCTGTGCAGGTAGGGGGTGGAGATTTCGACCGCCTCCATCCCGCATTCGCGGGTCAGAAAGCGCGCCAGCGGCAGTTCCAACTGGCTGTCGGGCATGAAGAAGATGCGTTTGCCGTGCAGGGTGGCCGTGGCCGCGGCGATGGCCTTTTCCGCCCGCGCGCGTGGGGCGGCTGCGACCTGGTCGACGACCTCGGGCGCAATGCCGAATTCGGCGGCGACGGCTTTCAGCCAGAGCGTCGTCCCCTCGGCACCGAAGGGGAAGGGGGCCGGGATACGTCGCGCGCCCCGGCGCTTGAGCGCGGCATGCGTGTCGCCCGCGAAAGGCTGCGTCACGGCATAGACCGTGTGCGGGCCGATGGCGGGCATATCCTCGGCGTGGCGCGCGGGCAGGCAGCGCACGGGGGCGATGCCGATCTGCGCCAGCAGGTCCAGCGCCTGATCCTCGACCACGTCGGGCAAGGCGCCGACGAGCAGGAGTTCCCGCGCCTCGGTGCTTGGCAGTGACGGCACGAGCGCGGCGAGGCAAGCATCCTCGCCTTCGGTGAAGGTGGTTTCAATCCCCGAGCCCGAATAGTTCAGCACCCGGACCGCAGGCCCGTGCTGTTCGCTGAGCCGCTCGGCGGCGCGCGACAGGTCCAGCTTGATGACCTCTGACGGGCAGGACCCGACAAGGAACAACTGCTTGATATCGGGGCGCCGCGCCAGCAGGCGGGCCACTTCGCGGTCCAGTTCGGCATTGGCGTCGGCCATGCCGGCCAGGTCTTTTTCCTCCAGGATCGCCGTGCCGAAGCGGGGTTCGGCAAAGATCATGACGCCGGCCGCCGATTGCAGCAGATGCGCGCAGGTGCGCGACCCGACAACAAGGAAGAAGGCGTCCTGCATCTTGCGGTGCAGCCAGATGATACCGGTCAGCCCGCAGAACACTTCGCGCTGTCCGCGTTCGCGCAGCACGGGCGTGTCGCGGCAGCCCTTGGACGGCGTGGCGGTGTCGAGGGGGGCGCTCATGCTGTAACCTCCGGCGTGCCGCCCAGACGTGCCATGCGCAGCTTCCACAGGAATTGCCCGGCATTCACGAAATAGGCGATGTAAGCGACCAGCGCGAGGATCATCAGGTCGGTCGGACCCATTGAGCCTGCGAACAGCGCGGTGATGTATATGGTGTGCAGCGCGATCACGCCGAAGCTGATGACATCTTCCCAAAAGAAGCTTTCCGCGAACAGGTATTGGCCGAACACCTCTTTTTCCCAGATCGCGCCGGTGACCATGATGGTGTAAAGCGCGAGGGTCTTGACGATGACAGAGGCCGTGGCCAGCCCGTAACCGTCGCCCGTCATCAGGTAACGGATGACCAAGGCCGCCGACACCAGGCAGATCAGCAATTGCACCGGGGCCAGAATGCCCTGGACCAAGGTCCAGCGCGAGGCGTCGCGCCGGGCCCGCTGCTCCGCAGTGTAAAGTGGTTTGTGGATCCTCGTCCCGCCCATCCGGCGTTTCCTTCTCGATTCCTTGGTGTGATGTTACTGCCCCATTCAGCAAAGTGTCAACTATAACTTACAACCCTGCCGTGGTCCTGACACTTTGCGCCCGGCTGCGACCTGCAGGGTCAACATAATGAAAAACCCATATATATATGAAAAATCAAACGGGTGTGTGCCGCCATGCGGGCGGAGCGGGATTTGCTGTAAGTTTCTTTTGACATTCATGTAGCCAACTGCGAAGCTTGGGACATGAAAAAAAGCGCTGACCTGTTGAGTCTCTGACAGGGTGTCGAGCGCAACATGCGAGGGCGACGTGGAAAATCACGGCCAGACAGATCAGCGAGTGGTTGGTGCACCAAACGGGATGCTGACACAATTCGCGCTTCGGGTTGTATCGGAGCTGCGCCGCAACAGTTCGGTCGAAGCAGGCGATACGCTTGACGAGGTGTTGGGCTTGCTTTTGACCCACGCGACCTGTGGCGATGCCGAGCCTCTGGGCCGCCTTTTCACGGAGATGAAGCGCAGGGGCATCGCCGCCGAAGACATTATCGACAGCTATTTTCCGGCCGCGATCAGCAAGATCGGCAACGACTGGCACGAGGGCGATCTGGACATTCTACAGGCCACGCTGCGCATGTCGCGGCTGCAAATGCTGCTGAGAGAGCTTGGCCGCGCCTGGGTGTCCGACAGCGTGGGCCATCCCTTGGGGCCTCGCGTGTTGCTGGTTCTGCCGCAGGGAGAACAGCACACGCTTGGGGCAATGGTGGCCGCGAACCAGATGCGGCGGATCGGGGTGTCGGTACGCGTCTGCCTTGTCCCGAAGCCGTCATTGTTATCGGAACAGTTGCGGAATCAACGGTTTGATGCCGTTTTTATCTCTGCTGCGAACCGATCCTGCCTTGCGTCTTGTGGTGAATTGGTCAAAACAATTCGCGGGTTGCCCGAGGGCGACCTGCCGATAGTTCTGGGCGGTGGCATTTTGAAAGAGTTTCAAGAAAACGTGGGCTTGCGCAAACTTGCCGACGATATCGGCGCCGATATGGCGACGTCGGATGTGACCAAAGCACTTGCAATCTGCGGTCTGAACAACAAGGCGCAGGCCGCCGAGTAGGTTCTGCGACCGGTCTGTGTCCTGCGCGCTGTGGGACCATAAGAGGAGCAAGGCGCACGTGTCGAATGATGGTGCCAATTTTCAGTCGGATGGCGCGGTTCCGATCCTGCGGGATCCCGTCGTCACGTCTGTCGTGGCCACGCTTTCGGACATATCGCTTGTCATCGGTCAGGACGGCAAGGTGCGCGCCGCCGTCGCCAAGCCGGATTCAGGGTTCTCTGGCATTGTCAAAGACTGGATTGGTCAGGACTTCACGGCGGCGCTGGATGGTGATTCGGCGGAGCGATATCGCGTTCGGTGCGAAGATCTGGCCACGCGCGCCAAATCGGGAGATGCTTCGCCATTTCGATGGGTGGAACTGGTCCACAAGGGTATCGGCAGCGGCGGGGTGCCGGTGCGGTATGCGATGCATTGGGTCAGCCAAAGCGAAGAGGTTCTGCTTCTGGGGCAGGACCAGCGCCCGGTCATGGAAATGCAGCAGCAGCTCATGAACGCGCAGATCGCGCTGGAGCAGGATTACGAAGCCCAGCGCGAGCTTGACACCCGGTATCGGTTGTTGATGGATTTCACCTCGGATGCGGTGGCGCTGGTGTCGGCCACGACCGGGATGATCGTGGACCTTAACCACAACGCGGCTTCCCTGTTCGGGGCGGCGCGGGCGGAGCTGCTGGATACGCCGTTTGCCGAGCGATTTTCCGGGCGGCGACGCGGCGAGTTGATGTCGGCGCTGTCATCGCCGATGGCCGTCGATGCGCCCGGCCCGATAGAGGTCGAACTGAAGCTGTCACAGCGCCATGTGCTGCTGTCCTCGAAGCTGTTCCGCGCGGCGGGAGAGCAGTTGATCTTCGTGCGCATGAGCGATCCCGAGCTTGGGTCCGTGGCGGATGGCAAGCTGGTGGCCAACCTGCGCCAGTTGTTCTATCGCGGGCCCGATGCCATGGTCTTTACCGACCGCGACGGCAACATCCTGACCGCGAACGAAACCTTCCTGAACCTGACCGACGTGTCCAATCCTGGCGCGGTGCAGGGCCGTTCGGTGGCCGATTTCCTCGCGCGCGGCGTGGTGGATCTGAAAGTGCTTTTGGAAAACGCGCAGCGCGCGGGCCAGTTGCGCATGTATTCCACCAAGCTGAAAACCGATTTCGACGCGACCGTGGCAGCGGAAATTTCGGCGACATGGCTGGATGATCGCCTGACGCCGGTTCTGGCGCTGGTGATCCGCAATGCGTCCAACGCGGCGGCGCGGCGTGGCGATACCGGCGCGCAAGATGCCGATATGCGCGGCGTGATGGAACTGGTCGGGTCCAGCACGCTGAAAGATATCGTGGCCGAAACCACCAATGTGATCGAGAAGATCTGCATCGAAACCGCGATTGAGCTGACGCGCAACAACCGCGTGGCCGCCGCCGAGATGTTGGGCCTGTCGCGCCAGTCGCTTTACGTGAAGCTGCGCAAATACGACATGCTCTCGCGCGACGAGGATTGAGGCGCTTTTTGCGCTGAATTCCGGCTGCGCTTGATCTGTGTCAATTCCTTTTGTCACCCTATGTGTAAACTTATGCTTACAAATAGGGGAGTCGTCACATGCGGATCGTTTTCATCCACCCGAACTACCATTCCGGCGGCGCCGAGATTGCCGGGAACTGGCCGCCCGCATGGGTCGCCTACCTCACCGGCGCGCTGAAATCGCACGGGTTTGACGACATCCATTTCATCGACGCCATGACCAACCATGTCGGCCCCGACGAGCTGCGCGCCAAGCTGGCCGAATTGCAGCCCGACGTGGTCGGCGCCACCGCGATCACCCCGTCGATTTATGAAGCCGAGGAATGCCTGCGCATCGCGAAGGATGTCTGCCCCGATGCGCGCACCGTTCTGGGCGGGATTCATGCGACCTTCATGTTCCGGCAGGTGCTGTCCGAGGCCCCTTGGATCGACGTCATCGTGCGGGGCGAGGGGGAAGAGATCGTCGTCGCGCTGATGCAGGCCATCCTAGAGGGTCGCTGGCCCGCAGACCGCCACAAGATCAAGGGCCTGGCCTTTGTCGATGACGGCGAGATTGTCGCCACCGAAGCCGCCCCCACGGTCAAGGACCTCGACGGGATAAAGCCCGACTGGTCGGTCCTTGAATGGGACAAATACATGTATATCCCGCTGAATCGCCGCGTCGCCATCCCGAACATGGCGCGCGGCTGCCCGTTCACCTGTTCCTTTTGCAGCCAGTGGAAATTCTGGCGCGACTACCGCGTGCGCGACCCCAAGAAGGTCGTGGACGAGATCGAGGATCTGGTCGACAACCACGGCGTGGGCTTCTTCATCCTCGCCGACGAGGAACCGTCCATCAACAAGAAGAAATTCATCGAATTCTGCGAGGAACTGATCGCCCGCGGCCTGCCCGAGCGCATTCAATGGGGTATCAACACGCGCGTGACCGACATCATGCGCGACAAGGATTTGCTGGGCTTTTACCGCAAGGCCGGGCTGGTCCACGTGTCCTTGGGGACTGAGGCCGCCGCGCAGATGAAGCTGGACACGTTCAACAAGGAAACCACCGTCGCCGAGAACAAGGAAGCCATCCGCCTGCTGCGCGCGGCCGATATCTTCGTGGAAGCGCAGTTCATCGTCGGGCTGGACAATGAAACCCCCGAAACGCTGGAAGAAACCTACCAGATGGCCTGGGACTGGCAGCCGGACCTGGCCAACTGGGCGATGTATACGCCCTGGCCCTTCACGCCGCTGTTTCAGGAATTGCGCGACCAGGTCGAGGTGTTCGACTATTCCAAGTACAATTTCGTGACCCCCATCATGAAGCCCGCCGCCATGACGCGCGGCGCGCTTCTGGAAGGGGTGCTGAAGAATTATCGCCGCTTCTACATGAAAAAGGCGCTGTTTCATTACCCGTGGCGCGGCACCGGCTACCGGCGCAAATACCTGCTGGGCTGCCTGAAAGCGTTCCTGAAAGCGGGGGTGCAGCGCCAGTTCTACGATCTGGGCAAGACCGATTATTTCACCATGAAATCGCGTGATGATATCGAATTCGGCTTCGACATGACCCGCACCATTGCCGATGCGCAAATGGCCGATTGGGAAGACCACGCCGACAAGAAGCGCAAGGCGCAGGAACGCCGCGACGCGCTGCGCGCCCAAGGCAAGGCGCGGGCCGAGGAACGCAACGCCGCCAAGGCCTGCGGGGGTGGCAGCGAACAAATGGCCGAGTCCGTGACCTTCAAGATGCCGAATGGCGCGACCGCCAAACGGCAAGAACCGGCGGAGTAAGGACCATGTCGGCCCTAGCGCAAGACGGGGCACGGATCGGGCCAAACGCCATTCTGCAACATCTGCCGGTGCTGGATGACGCGATTGGCGAACCCTTGCGCGGGGCGCTCTTGCACCGCGCCGGGGTTGAAGAGCCGCCGCTTGATGCAGGGATGCTGCCCCAAGCCGAGGTCGCGCGCCTGCACAATGCCGTGCGCCTGTTCCTGCCCGATCGCGCGGCCGCCATTCAGCGCGCCGCTGGGTTGGCGGTGGGCGACTACATCCTTGCGCACCGCATCCCGAAACTGGCGCAACGGCTGATCCGGGCTTTGCCAAGCGCATTGGGCGCGCGCCTGCTGGCCATGGCGATCACCAAACACGCCTGGACCTTCGCCGGGTCAGGCGCGTTCCGGGTGCTGGGCTATGGCCCTTTGCGGGTCGAAATCCGTGACAACCCTTTGGCCATTGGCCCGGCCGATGCGCCGATCTGCCATTGGCACGCCGCCGTGTTCGAACGCCTGTTCGGCGCGCTGGTCTGGCCTGATTTGCAGGTCATCGAAGAACACTGCATCGCGATGGGCGCGCCGGCCTGCATTTTCAGGATCGCGCCGCGCTGAATTTTGGCTGTAAACCCAACTTTACACTTGCGCGACTCAAGGTTGACAGGCAGAATTTACATATGACCGTAAGCGATAGTATACAGGCGCGCCTGCCGCACCCCGCCGCCATGTTGGAGCTGATAAAGCCCATCACGTGGTTTCCGCCCATGTGGGCGTATTTGTGCGGCGTCATCTCTGTCGGGGTCTGGCCCGAAAGCTGGGCGCTTGTCATTTT
>JAAAPG010000299.1 GCA_009908405.1 Alphaproteobacteria bacterium
CGGGTCCGACACCAGCAACACCTGCCCCTGCCGCGCCATCACTTCCTGCATGTTCGACACGGTCTTTTCATAAAGCCCATCATGCGGCGCGAAGACGATGACCGGAAATTCCTTGTCGATCAGCGCGATGGGGCCGTGTTTCAATTCGCCCGCTGCATAAGCTTCGGCGTGGATGTAGCTGATTTCCTTCAGTTTCAGCGCGCCCTCCAGCGCCAGCGGATACATCGTGCCGCGCCCCAGGAACAGCACGTCGCGGGCTTGGCTCAGCATCTTGGTCAGGCGCTCGACCTCGCCCTCGCGGTCCAGCGCCTGCGCCACGAAGCCCGGCAGGCTGCGCAGGTCTTCGACGAGGCGGGTGTACTCCTCTGCGCTCAGATGCCCGCGCGCGCGGCCCGCTTCCAGCGCCAGAACCGCCAGAACCGTGAGCTGCGCGGTAAACGCCTTGGTGGACGCGACACCAATTTCCGGCCCGGCATGGATGGGCAGCGCCACGTCGCTTTCGCGCGCGATGGACGAGGTCGGCACATTGACCACCGACACCACCTGCCCGATATGCGGGCGCACATGGCGCAACGCGGCCAGCGTGTCGGCGGTTTCGCCCGACTGGCTGACGAACAGCGCCATGTTATCCGCGCCCAGCACCGGGTCGCGGTAGCGGTATTCGCTCGCGATATCCAGTTCCACCGACAGGCCCGCGTATTTCTCGAACCAGTATTTCGCGACCTGGCAGGCGTAATAGGCCGTGCCGCAAGCGACCATGACCAACCGGTCCGCGCGGGCGAAATCCAGCCCTTCGGGCAGTTCCAGCCTGTCGTTGTCCAGCCCGGAATAGAAGCCCAGCGCGGCTTTCAGGATCGCGGGTTGTTCGGCCATTTCCTTGGCCATGAAATGCTTGTGGCCGGATTTGTCGACCTGCACGGTATCCAGGTTTATCCGGGTCACAGGGCGATTTGTCGGGTTGCCACCGGCATCGAAAATCTGCGCGCCATCGCGCGTCAGAACCGCAAGATCGCCTTCTTCCAGGTAGGTGACACGATCTGTCAGCTCGGCCAGCGCGATCGCGTCAGAGCCGAGGAACATCTCGCCCGCGCCATGCCCCAGGCACAGCGGAGAGCCGCGCCGCGCGCAGATGATCAGGTCATCCGCGCCTTCGAAGACGAAAGCCAGCGCGAACGCGCCGTCCAGCCGGGCCAGCGTTTCACGCGCCGCCTGCAGGGGGGTGCGCCCCTGGTCCAAAAGCTGCGAGGTCAGTTGCACGATGGTTTCGGTGTCGGTCTGGCTGTGGAACTCGGCGCCGTCGGCGGTCAGCTCGTCGCGCAGGGCGCGGAAATTCTCGATAATGCCGTTATGCACCACCGCCACGCGCCCCGCGCGATGCGGGTGCGCGTTGGCCACGCTGGGGCCGCCATGCGTGGCCCAGCGCGTGTGGCCAATGCCCACGCGGCCCGGCAGCGGCTCGTGCACCAATGTGTCGGACAGGTTTACCAGCTTGCCCACCGCGCGGCGCCGGTCCAGAACGCCCGCGTTGACGGTCGCGATACCGGCGCTGTCATAGCCGCGATATTCCAGCCGCTTCAGCGCCGACAGGATGGCGGGAGAGACCTCGTGCTGTCCCAAGATACCGACGATTCCGCACATGGTTTCACCCCTTTGTCTGTTCTGCCTTACGCGCGCGCAACCGGTCCATCAGCTTGGCACCCAGCCCCGGCTTGGTGGTCTGATCGGCACGCCCCAGCGCCAGTGCGCCGTCGGGCACATCGCGGGTAATCACCGACCCGGACCCGGTCAGCGCGCCCGCGCCCACGGTCACGGGGGCCACCAGCATGGTGGACGACCCGATGAACGCGCCTTCGCCGATGGTGGTGTGGTGCTTGAACACACCGTCATAATTGCAGGTCACCGTGCCCGCGCCCAGGTTGGCCCCGGCCCCCACATCGGCATCACCGACATAGGACAGGTGGTTGACCTTGGCGCCGTCACCCAGTTGGGCATTCTTGATTTCCACGAAATTGCCGACGCGCACATCCTCGGCCAGTTCCGCACCGGGGCGCAGGCGGGCATAGGGGCCGACCACCGCGCCACGGCTGACATGACAGCCTTCCAGATGGCTGAAAGCGCGGATGGTGGCACCCGATTCGACCGTCACACCGGGGCCGAACACGACATAAGGTTCCACCACGCAATCGCGGCCCAGACAGGTATCTTGCGCGAAGATGACGGTTTCGGGGGCTTGCAGGGTGACGCCGTTGTCCATGGCGTCCCGGCGGGCCTGCCCCTGGAACGCCGCTTCGGCCCCGGCGAGTTCCGCGCGGGTGTTAATGCCCAGCGTTTCCGCTTCCACGCAGGTCACGACCCCGGCGGTCAGGCCCCGGTCGCGGGCCAGCGCCACCACATCGGTCAGGTAATACTCGCCCGACGCGTTGTCATTGCCGACCCGTGCAATCAGGTCGAACAACACGGCACGATCGCCACACAGAACCCCGCTATTGCACAGCGTGATCGCGCGTTCCGCGTCCGAGGCGTCCTTGAATTCGACAATCCGCTCCAGCCGGTCGCCATCCGCGACCAGCCGCCCGTAGCGCCCCGGATCGGCGGCGTGAAAGCCCAGCACGACCACGTCATGCGCGGCGCGCGCGGCTTGCAGGGCTTCCAGCGTTTCAGGGCGGATGAAGGGGGTGTCGCCATACAAGACCACCACGTCA
>JAAAPG010000003.1 GCA_009908405.1 Alphaproteobacteria bacterium
GCGTCGTGCCTGCCGCACATTGGGCCAGCTGCCGCGCGACAAACAAGATGAGAATCCAGCGTCAATCAGGATGAGAACGCGGGGGTGGTGTCTCGCAGGGAGGGCGTAGCCCGACTGGAGAGATACCACCCCCGCGTTTCGCCTCAATTGGGTGGGTCTGACGGTCGTGACCGGCTCGGATAGGTAATGATCTTTCACAATGGGGGATTATTCATGCCGGGCCGTCATGTCACTGACCAACAAATGAGGCTATTCATGACGCTCAAACAAACCCATACGGTTCCCGTGGCTGCCGCCAAGGCCGGTATCAGCCAAGCCACAGGCTATCGGATCCAATCCGACCCGACCATGCCATCACAAAAGAAGAAGCCCCGCGGCCGCCGCCGCCCTGATCCCTTGGCTGATATTTTCGACGCCGAGGTTGTACCGATGCTGCAGTCTGCCCCGGGGATCCGACCTGTCGCCGTTTACGAAGAAGTCATGCGTAACCATCCCCAGCTTGATCCCGGTATCCGCCGCACTCTGGAGCGACGGATACGGGCCTGGAACGCCGAGCATGGTCCTGAACAGGAGGTCATGTTCCGGCAAATCCATGAACCGGGCAAGATGGGCCTGTCGGATTTCACGGCGATGGGCAAATCGGGCGTGACCATCGCTGGCGCCCCCCTTGATCATCGCCTGTATCACTTCCGCCTAGCATATAGCGGCTTTCAGCATGCCCATGTGGTTCTGGGCGGCGAGAGCTATGTCGCTCTAGCCGAGGGCTTGCAGAATGCCCTCTGGACGCTCGGCGGCGTCCCGGCGGTCCATCGCACCGATAGCCTGTCAGCGGCTTTCAAGAACCTCGACCAAGCCGCCAGGGACGATCTGACCGACCGCTTTGACGCCCTGTGCCAGCACTACCGCATGACACCAACGCGCAACAACAAAGGTGTCGCACATGAGAACGGCTCCATTGAGAGCCCCAATGGGCATCTCAAGCGCGCCGTCGAGGACGCGCTGCTCATGCGAGGGTCACGCAACTTCGAAGACCTACCAGCCTACCGGCGCTTCATTGACGAGATTGTCGGCCGGATCAACGCGCGCAATGCCAAGCGGATCGACGTTGAACGCGAGAGCCTCCGGCCATTGCCGGCTCGGCGGACCACCGATTACGAGGAGATCGCCCTGCGCGTCACCTCTTCCGGAGGGTTCACCTTGCGCAAGGTGTTCTACACCGTTCCGTCACGGTTGATTGGCCATCAGCTTCGGGTCCGGCTCTACGATGATCGGCTTGAGGTGTTTCTAGGAGGCACGCTCCTGATGACGCTGCCGCGTGGTCGTGCCTTCCGGGATGGCAGTCATGGCCATGTGGTCAACTATCACCACGTCATCCATTCGCTGCGTAAAAAACCTCTCGCCCTGATGGGATTGGTCTACCGTGACCAGCTCTTTCCGCGGCGGGCATTCCGCGACATGTTCGAAGCTCTCTTGGAACAAGCCGGCGAGAAGGCTGCGTGCCGCATGACGGTAGATCTTCTGGCGCTGGCCCACGACCGGGGGTGCGAAGCCGAACTGGCCGCGCACCTCGAAGAAGATCTCTCACAGCACCGCACACCAGACATTCCAACGCTGCGGGCGCTGTTCGGCCCATCAGAAGATACGCTTCCGACCGTCAAGGTGCAGCTGGCCGATCTCAAGTCCTATGACCGGTTGGCCAGCGCCCCAGTATCCGATCTGGAGGTGACAGCATGACATCGCCCCAGACAGATGCGGCCCGCCTGAACCTTGCCCTGACCGAGTTGCGCTTGCCAGCCATCAAAGCCCTCTGGCCACGCTTCGCGGAGCAGGCCGATAAAGAAGGGTGGCCCGCCTCACGCTTGCTCAGCACATTGGTGGAACATGAACTGGCGGAACGTGATCGCCGCCGGATCGAGCGACACTTGGCACAAGCCAAATTGCTTCCCGGAAAGACGCTGGAGACCTTCGACTTCACAGCCGTCCCCATGGTGTCCAAAGCGCATGTCAGCGCCATCACCGCAGGCGATAGCTGGATCGGAAACGGCAGCAATATTATGCTGTTCGGCCCGCCCGGTGTGGGCAAGTCGCACCTCGGCTCCGCCATCGGTCTGTCCCTTGTCGAGAAAGGCTACCGTGTGCTCTTCACACGAACCACCGACCTGGTTCAGAAGCTGCAGCAGGCCCGGCGCGATCTCGTCCTCGAAAGCGCCATCGCGAAGCTGGACAAGTTCCACCTACTGATCCTCGACGACATAACCTACGTCACCAAGGATCAGGCCGAGACCAGTGTGCTGTTCGAACTCATCAGTGCGCGATACGAACGCCGATCCATGCTGATCACGGCCAACCAACCTTTTGGGGAGTGGAACGCAATCTTCCCTGATCCGGCCATGACCTTGGCCGCCGTCGACAGACTCGTTCATCACGCAACCATCTTCGAGATGAACGTGGAAAGCTATCGACGGCGCGCGGCAGAACAGACAAATGGCCCAGGACGTCCGGCTCAAAGGGCCACTCCAGCAAACACCAAACCTGATTGACGCTCCGCGACAATCAAAAACCACAAAAAACTTGATGGTGGCGGAAAAGCCCGCCATCATCACAAACGTTGCGACCAAGGATTATCATCCTGATTGACGCCCAACTCTCATCCAGATTGTCGCGCTACACCATC
>JAAAPG010000259.1 GCA_009908405.1 Alphaproteobacteria bacterium
CACCGTGATGGAAACAACGCCCAACATCGTCATCCTTGCGCCGCTCATGTTCCCGCTGGCGCAGGAAATCGGCATGAATGACGTGCAGTTCTGCATCATGATGATCACCACGCTGGGGGTCGGGTTCATAACACCACCTTTGGGGCTGAACCTGTTCGTGGTGTCAGGGCTGACCGGCGAATCCATCCTGAAAATCGCCTACCGCGCCATTCCCTTCATGGTTCTGATGCTGATCGTCGTGCTGATGATCGCCTTCATCCCGCCGATTTCGACAACCTTCCTGCCGCCGCTCATGCGTTGAGCGCGGCTGCCTAACCCAAGACAAAGGACAAGCAGATGGCCACGACCTATCTGAAAAAAGCCGAGAAAACGCCGGAAACCAACTCGGCAGAAGCCCAGCGCGTTGTGAACGACATGCTGACCCGGATAGAGGCCGAGGGCGAAGCGGCGGTCAAGCACTATGCCAAGGCGCTGGACAAATGGGACGGCGCGATTGTTGTCACCCGCGCGGAAATGGACGCCCGCGCCGAGGAAGTGCCCGACCAAGTGAAGGACGACATCGCCTTTGCCGTGGAACAGGTGCGCACTTTTGCCGTGGCGCAGCGCGACTCTGTCAAGGATTTCCAGATGACCATGCCCTCGGGCCTGACCGCGGGGCAGAAATGGGTGCCCTGCAATGTCGCGGGCTGCTACGTGCCGACCGGGCGTTATGCGCATATCGCGTCGGCCTGCATGTCCGTGGCGACCGCCAAGGCGGCGGGTGTCGAAACCGTCATCGCCTGCTCGACCCCGTTTCGCGGCGGGGCGATGCACCCCTATGTGCTCTATGCCATGCGCGAAGCGGGCGCCGATGTGGTCATGACCCTGGGCGGCGTGCAGGCGATTGCGGCCATGGCTTATGGCCTGTTCACCGGCAAACCCGCCGATGTGATCGTCGGCCCCGGCAACAAGTTCGTGGCCGAGGCCAAGCGCACCTTGTTCGGCAAGGTGGGGATTGATGTCTTCGCAGGCCCGTCAGAGATCGGGATCATAGCGGATGCCTCTGCGGACCCGGAAATCGTCGCGGTCGATCTGGTCGGGCAAGCCGAACACGGGCATGAGTCCCCCGCATGGCTGTTCACCGATGACAAAGCCCTGGCCGAAACCGTCATGGCCCGCGTGCCGGAACTGATCGCCACCCTGCCCGAACCCGCGCGCGACGCGGCGGATGCGGCGTGGCGCGACTATGGCGAGGTTATCCTGTGCGACACCCGCGAAGAACTGGTCGAGGTGTCGGATGTCTACGCGTCCGAGCATCTGGAACTGCACTGCGCCGATCTGGACTGGTGGATGGCGAACCTGACAAATTACGGCAGCCTGTTCGTGGGCGAGGAAACGACCGTGGCCTATGGCGACAAGTGTTCCGGCCCGAACCACATCCTGCCCACGAAATACGCCGCCAAGTATTCGGCGGGCTTGTCGGTCCACAAGTTCCTGAAACCGCTGACATGGCAACACGCCACGCGCGAGGCCAGCAAGGAGCTGGGCATTCGCACCGCCCGTATCTCTCGGCTGGAAGGGATGGAGGCCCATGCCCGCACCGCCGATGCGCGGCTCGCCAAATACTACCCCGGGCATAATTTCGACCTTGGCGCGCCGGTCGAGTCTGTCTGATGCGACTGGCGCATCTGTTCGACCTGACCGGTCGGCGCGCGCTGGTCACGGGGGGGAATTCGGGCATCGGTCTGGCGATGGCGCGCGCGCTGGGGCTGGCCGGGGCGTCGATTGTCCTTGCCGCCCGCGCGCCCGACAAGCTGGAGGCGGCGGTGGCGGATCTGGCCGCTGATGGCATCACCGCCAGCGCCCATCCGACCGACTTGGCCGACTCCGCCGCACTGGCGGAATTGGCCCAAGCGGCGGGCGAGGTGGATATTCTGGTCAATGCCGCTGGCGTCAACCTGCGCGACCCCTACGCGCAGGTCACGGCAGAGGCGTTCGACCTGCACATGGCCTTGCACCTGCGCGCGCCCTTCCTGTTGGTGCAGCATCTGGCACCGGGCATGGCAGCACGCGGTTGGGGGCGGGTTCTGAACATCGCGTCCCTGCAATCGGTGCGCGCTTTCGCCAACTCCGCGCCTTACGGGGCGGCCAAGGGCGGCGTGGTGCAACTGACCCGCGCCATGGCAGAGGAATTCTCAAGCCAAGGCATCACCTGCAATGCCATCGCGCCGGGCTTCTTCCCCACGCCTTTGACAGCACCCGTTTTCGGCAACCCGGACCTTGCCGCCGCCAATGCCGCACGCACCGCGATTGGGCGCAATGGTGAACTGGAAGACCTGCACGGCGCAACGGTGTTCCTGTGCTCTGACGCGTCGGGCTACATTACCGGGCAGACGCTCTTCGTCGATGGCGGCTTTACCGCGAAATAAGGACAGATCATGCGCGCGTTGCTTTACACCGGGCCGAACCAGATGGAATTGACCGATTTGCCCGCGCCAATCCCTGCCGCGGGCGAGGTTCTGGTCGCGGTCCATGCCGTGGGCATTTGCGGGTCTGACATGCACGCCTATCACGGGCATGACGACCGCCGCCCCGCGCCCTTGGTGCTGGGGCATGAAGCGGCGGGGATCGTGGCCGAGGGACCGCGCAAGGGGCAGGCCGTGGCGATCAATCCGCTTGTGGTGGAC
>JAAAPG010000283.1 GCA_009908405.1 Alphaproteobacteria bacterium
ATGGATGTGACGCTCGAGCTTGCTTTTGACCGCCGCGGCAGTGCGCGCAAGCAGGATCGCCGCCGGAATGTCGCGACGGCGCGCGCGGCTTTCCATCATGATTTCGGCCAGCGTGTCGATGGCGGCATCGGCGTCCTGCTGTTCCTCGCCGGATGGAATGATCACCAGGTCGGATTCCGCGATCGCGAAGGATGTCAGGCGGCTGGCGGAACCTTCGAGGTCAATCAGGACGAACGCGGCGCGCGTTTTGGCGTCGTCAATTTCGGCCTGGATACTGCGCTCGCCGCCACTGGCCATGACAGAGAGATTTTTCGGCAAAGGCGACAGTCTCGACCAGCGCAACAGGCGTTGGGCCGGGTCGGCGTCGATCATGTTGACCGATGCGCCCTCGGCCAGCTCGGTGCCGAGGATGATGGCGGACGTGGTCTTGCCAGCACCACCCTTTGAACTGGCGAAGGAAATGACCGGCATGAAACTCTCCAAGGTTGGGATCCCGTTGAATCATGCCATGAGTAGACTACCCATGCAATGCCATGAGTATGGTAGAGTAGCCAATGGTATAGTATGGTATATAATAGTACCTAGTGATACCCAATGGTACTTCTGGTGTTCCGGGGATATCCTGTACATGCCTGCGACAGGCCCGCCCTTGCGGACCATCCCGATGGTTGCGACATTCGCGCATCGTGCCACGCCACCAAAGGTCATGCATACCATGCGATTCCTGTCACGTTTGTTCGGAACCGGACAGGTTTTGCCACCCGACCCGGTCGCCCCCCTGATCGTCGTTGGCGACATTCACGGAAGGGCCGACCTTCTCGAAGAACTGATCGGCCTGCTTGCCAAGCATGCGGATACCCAAGCCACGCTTGTTTTTGTCGGGGATTACATCGACCGCGGTGAAACCAGTGCCGATGTCCTCGGGCTGCTGCAGGCGCTTCAGGACAGCATCTGGCCCGGAACGGTCATCTGCCTGCAGGGCAATCACGAAGCCATGATGCTCGATTTCCTTGACCGGCCGGAAGAGGCGGGCGCCTTCTGGCTGCCGAATGGCGGTGCGCATACACTGGCCAGCTACGGCATACACCCGCCAGACATGTCCCCCGGCCCGCTCCTGGATGCACGGGATGCGCTTTGCGACGCCTTGCGGCCCAGGACGCAATCCTGGTTGCGGTCCCTGCCGCTGTCCCACCAGTCGGGGAACGTCTTCATCGCCCATGCCGGGGCCGACCCGCATGCCCCGCTGGACCGGCAGGACGCCACGCACCTGCTTTGGGGCCACCCGGAATTTGCGACGACACCGCGCCGCGACGGGGCATGGGTGGCCCATGGCCATACCATCCAGGACCAGGCCAGCGCCGAAAATGGCCGCATCGGCGTCGATACCGGCGCTTATGCGACCCACAGGCTGACCGCTGCCCTTGTTTCGCGCGGAACCTGCCATTTCATCGCGACAGGTGGTTCTCAGCCGGGTTAATACTGTGCTTTAAGTAAAATCGACAAGGTCGATGATCCGGTGTATAAGCCGGAGAAGTTTCAGCAGTTCAGCGATACGGCTTTCTGCACAACGCGAGTCGGGATGACAAAATGACACTACGTTACAGCACGACATTGCGGATGCTTGCGCTGACTGCCGCGCTTGGAGCGGCCCCGGCCATGGCGCAGGAGGCCCCGGCGGACGAGGTCAGCATGGACCTGCTTCTGGAGCTTGCCGCCAACAACGCGGTCGACGATGTCCTGAACCTGCCCGGCGCGGAATTGGGCGCGGTTCTGGCAGCCGCGTCCGACGACCAGGTTGCACAATTGGTCAGCGCGCTGTCGCCGGCACAAGCGGAGTCGCTTGTCGCGTCGGTCGCACAATCCGGGACCGGCGCGGCGAATGTCGCGAAAGTCGTCATGGCGGTGATCACCGCTGACCCGGGCTTGGCCGAGCGTATCGTCAATGTCGTGCGCGCCAACACGGCCCCGGTCGCTTTGCCGCAGGTTGCGGACGCAATGGTAAGCCGAGTCGACCGCTGTTTGGCGGATCTGCCCGCCGAGGGCTCCGCGTCGCTGGTATCGGGGATCGTTTCACTTAATACGGGATCCGCCGGGCCTCTTGTCGAAAAATGCGATTGCCAGGGCGACGCGGGGGATGCCATCATCCGCCAGCTCGCGATCATCTCCGAAACTGCAGATCCCGATGTCGCCGATGCGATCGAGAGCGCCGTCCAGCAAAGCACGTGTTCATTGCAGGTGTTCGCGGAAGCCCGTGGCGAAATTGCGCCAGCGGCCGTGGAGCCGGACCCGGTCCAGGCGGCCGAGGCACCGCCGGCTGCCACCCCCCCCGCGGACATCGGCGGTGGTGGGGCGACACCGGGCGATACTCCGGCAAGCGTCACCGGCGGCGATCCGTCATCGGGCGGTGGTGGTGGAGGCACATCGCCCGGCGGTGCGACGCCATCGCCCGGTGGTGGAAGCACACCGCCGGGCGGCCCGGTTCCGGTAAGCCCGACAAACTGAACCCAGTATCTGTTTGGTCAAGCGGGAAGGCACGGCCTTCTCGCTTTTTCGTGTTCTGAAGGGGAAAACAGGGATAGAGTGTGGTCGCGTGGCCTGCGCTGGGGTAGGAAAACGCACAAGCCCGCAGAACTTCTCAGAACAGGCTGACGATGAACCGGTTGAACAGCGACGCATTATATACGCAAAATTCGCAGAACACCGCGTCAGATGACGAAATTGATCTTGGCCGGGTTTTCGGGATCATCAAGCGTAACTGGCGAATACTGGCGCTCGGCGGGCTTGTGGGGCTGCTCTTGGCCGTGGCGCAGCTGGCCACGACGACACGGCTCTATACCGCGCATGTCGATCTCAATATCGGGCGCTCGGCCGAAGCCGACACATTTCAGGATTTTTCAGGTGTCAGCGGTGGTACACAAGCGGAAATCCAGATCGAAACCGAACTGCTGGTCCTGCGTTCGGAACAGATTGCCGAGCGCGTCGTACGCAGCCTCAACCTGCATGAAAACCCGCGCTTCTCGGCGTCACGGGCCACGGCTTTGGGCCGGGTGATCGGGGCCGTCCGCGGAACGGTGTCCATGATGGTCTCGGGCGCGCGGGATGTGTTTTCCAGCGACCTGCCGGATGCCGCGGAATTGGAGCGCGCGCGGATCGATGCCGAAGAGCGCGCCGTGACCCGCGCGGCCAGGCGGTTGCAGGCGAGTATGCAGGCCACGTCACTGCGCGGCAGCCGGGTTCTGCGGGTGCAGTACACGTCCTCCTCTGCGGGGCTCTCGGCGCGGATCGCCAATGCGATCGCGCAGGCCTATATCACCGACCAGCTGGAAGCGACGGACCAGGCCTCGCAACGCGCGATCGACTGGCTGCGCGGCCGGCGTGACGAGCTGCGTATGCAGCTGGAGCAAGCCAGCGACGCGGTTGACCAGTTCCGCGAGGAAAATGACCTGGTCGGCGTCGATGTCGACCGGCTGGCGGGCGCCGAGCTGGAGCGCCTGACCGACAACCTTGTCGCCGCGCGCGCCGAGGTGGTCGACCTGGAAGCCCGTGACCGGCGCCTGAGCCAGATTGTCCGGAACGAGGATACCTCCGCCGTCGTGCGCGAAACCGCGGGGCAGGGGATCACGTCGGGGTTGCGGGCGCGCTACCTGGAAGCCTTGCGCAGCTATAACAGCCTTGCCGCCAGCCTGGGCGACGATCACGAGCAGACGCAGCGCCGCCTGCGCGACCTGGAAGAACTGCAAACCCTGATGTTCGAGGAAGTGCGCCGCTCTGCCCAGCTGGTGCAGGAAGACCTGCGCGCGGCCCGGCTGCGTGTCGCCAGCCTGGAAGAGGCGCAGGCCCGTGTCGGCGAACGTGTCGGGGCCGACCAGGATATCGTCATGACGCTCAATGACATGGAGCGCGATGTCGAGACGGTGCGCAATCTCTATACCGGTTTCCAGCAACGCTACCAGGAAGCCACGCAGCGCCAGGAAATCCCGGTGTCGAATGCGCGTGTCCTGAACGAGGCGCATACGCCCGCGGTTCCGAGCTCGCCCAATGCCACCCGCATGCTCGCGTTGGGCGGGATCCTGGGTTTCGTGATTGCGGGGGGCGTGGTGGCGTTCCGCGAGTGGCGTGACGACAAGATCCGCTCGGAAGAGCATGTCCGCGATGGGTTGGGTCTGGAATACCTTGGCGGCCTGACGATCATCAAGGGCAAGGCGGACCGTCTGCGCGGCGCGCCCAACCCGGCCGGCGAACGCGCCGCGGTCGTCCCCTTGCCCGAGATCATGACCTTCGCCTCGGACCAGCCCTTGTCCAACTACGCCGAGACGCTGCGCACCGGCAAGATGAGCCTGACCCTGCGCCACGGCCGGGATGCGCGGGCGCCGAAGGTGGGGTTCGTGTCCTGTTTTCCCGCCGAGGGCAAAACCACGACGGCGGCGAATTTCGCCAACCTGCTGGCCCAGCAAGGCGCGAAGGTCATCCTGATCGACGGGGACATGCGCAACCCCGGCCTGTCGCGGTCCACGGCCAAGACGTTCGAAACCGGGCTGGTCGATGTGCTGCTGGGCGAGAAGGACTGGCGCGAGGTCTGTCACAGGATCGAGGGCACCGGGGTGCACCT
Source organism: Alphaproteobacteria bacterium (assembly GCA_009908405.1). Classification (GTDB taxonomy): domain Bacteria; phylum Pseudomonadota; class Alphaproteobacteria; order Rhodobacterales; family Rhodobacteraceae; genus Roseinatronobacter. The sequence continues at coordinate 4,610 of JAAAPG010000283.1, forward strand.
GATCCCAAACAGCAGGACCCGTGTCGCGCATACATCCGAACTTCTGGGCAGCAAGGCGATGATCGCGTTGCTCGACACGCTCGACCAGCAATACGACTACGTCCTGATGGACCTGCCCCCGTTGGGCCCGGTGGTGGATGCGCGCGCGATCCTCGACAAGCTGGACGGCGTGTTCTTCGTGCTGAAATGGGGCGGGACCAACCTGCAAATGGCCAAGCGGGTCCTGCGGATGGACCCGCGCGTGCGCGACAAATGCTACGGCGCGTTCATGAACCTGTTTGACCCGAAAAAGGCCGGATCCTACGGAACCTATGATGGATACAGCTATTATCGGTCCTATTACAACCGCTACTATCAGGATAGCTGAGGCGCGCGGGAATGTCCTCGATCCTGACGAAAACGCTGCATGCCGTCGCGGTCCTGACCTGCCTGTGGCTCAGCGTGCCGCAACTGGTCCGGCATGTGGACTGGACGGGATATACGGCATTCACGGCAGAGGTGACCGGGGGCCGCCGGATCGAGCCTGCGGACATGGCCCTTCTTGCCCCGGTTCTGGACCGCACGCGCGTGGCCCCTTGCGATGTGCTGCGCAACACGCCGCTGGTCACGCTTCATCTGTATGCCAATGATCTTCTGGCCCGGCAGGCCGGTGTGAACCCGTTGCTGACCGCGGATGATGAAGCCCTGCGCGCGCAGCGCGTGGCCGCACGCGCCGTGCTGGAAGATGCGCTGGCCTGCAGCCCGCTGGATGGTAACCTGTGGCTCAGCCTTGCCATCATGTCGCGTGCCTTGGGCGACGATGCTGCAACGACCGCGCACTATCTTGCCATGTCGGCAGAGTATACCCCGCATGAAGGCTGGATCGCCCGGCGCCGGGACCAGCTTTTCTGAGCAGGTGATATTGTTCAGCTTGTGCCGCCCCCGCCGCCACGCGGGGACACATCATGCCAGAGCTTTGGATCGTGACGATCCTGCAGGATCAGATAGTCATGGCCGGTCTCGTCCCAGGGTTTCACGCTGGGTGTCAGGTTATCGAGCGCATAATCGACCGTTCCGATGCGCACCAACAGCACGGCATGCGGCTCCCCCCGTTTCGTGCGCACGATGGCAAGGCGCAGATGGTCTGTCGGCCAGCCGCGCGCAATCAACTCGGCCCTTTTTTGCAGGGCGTAATCCTCGCAATCGCCCTTGGGCATATGGATATCCCAAGTGTCGAAGCCTGCATCGGGTTCGGGGCGAATGGCGCGGTTCACGGCGAAATTGACTCGCATCGCCTCTGCCCAGTGGTCCTGCCTGCTGTGTGATGAATTACGCCGGTCCGGAGCCGCGTTGCATTGCCCCTCATAGGTCATGCAGAAGCGTATATGCGCCATCAGGGGCCGACGCGCGGTAAGATCAACAGAGTGTTCGATATGATTGGGGCTCTCCGGCCCCGGTATGGCCCGCGCCGGTTGCGCCGTTCCACATAGGCCGATGACGACATATGACAGCAGAGCAGTTCTTGCTGGCGCCCATGTTTTCCACGGGACTTCTGCGCCACGTACCGAATATCGGCCCGGCGCGCGCATGCGCCCGACCAGCCAAAAAGAGCGCCACAACATGACGTCCCCCATACTTGAATTCACCCAAGGGGCAGGGTGCAGGCGAAAGTGGCGCAAAACGGCACGGGACTATGGCCGCAAAGCGGCTATTGAGTAATATTTATCTGATATTGATGGTATTTATTAACGACGCCCGGATATGGACCGGCGTTTGGACCGGCTGCCTCCCGGCTGTCGCGTCAGGATGGACACGGCACATCCCGCCCCCAGAAGAGCTGCGGCATACAGCGACACGCCGGGTATCTGCAGCGGGAAATCCACTACAGAATGGAGCGCTACGAAGGCCAATGCCCCGAGCGTCAGGATCGGAATGGCCTGCAAGGATTTGCGCGACCGCACGCCATTTGCCAGCACGCGGATCATGATTGCCATCGCGGTCGCGACAGCCAGCCCGCCGACCAGCCCCATGCCGGCCAGAAACTCCAGATGCGAGTTATGCGCGCGCGTCCAGGCCCCGGCGGTGCCCAAGCAGTCCGGGTCGCGATATTGCGGGAACGCATCTGCGAAAGTGCCGAACCCCAACCCGACCACGGGGCGCTCGGCAATGATCTGCAGGGTGGCCGCCCAGGCGCACCAGCGACCATCCTCGGGTTCGCCGCCTATGCGCGAGATCACGGGCTCGCCGAACGCGATGAACAGCCCGACTGTTGTCGCCACGAGCAGCGCCAGCCTCACCCCTGTGCCCAGGTTGCGCACGGGGGGCGCCTCCGCATCGTGGTGCGTGTCGGCCCGCGCGATCAAAATCGCGGCAAAGGCGAGCGTCAGGCATAACAGCACCAATGTCGTGCCGGCGCGTGAGCGCGTGGTGATCAGCACGATGATCATCAGGAACAGGATCCCGGCCAACGCGACCCGCGACCAGCCGACTGCCGCGACCTCCGTGGGCTTTGGCCATTCGCGGCGGCCTTTGGGCCGGGGCAGCATCAGCCAGCCCGCCGTGGCGAAGGCCGCGAGGCCCAGAAACGCCGCCGTGGTGTTGCGATTGACCAGAAAGCCGTTGAAGGACCCGTGCCCGACCTCGTAATTCGAGAAGAACTTGATATCAGGAAAGAAGGCTTCCAGAACCACTGCCAGCGCAGCCAGAACCATCCCCAATATGGTCAGGGCTTTCCACGCGAAAAGCGCCTCGCGCCGTTCCTGGCACAGCAGGATCATCGCCGCAAAGACCAGGAAGGGCAGGGCCAGACCCGGAATGGCGCCGCGTGTCACCGCCGGGGCGACCGAAAGCGTGGGCTGCGCCGGGATGTCCAGCGCCGCCAGCCGGTCCCAGACCGGATGGGCCAGCCAGCCGAAGGGCAGGGGGGTGCTTTGCAGGACCGCCCAGACCAGCAGGAAGAGCATGCAGGACATGGCCCACCGCCAGAGCGATCGCGCTGCGGGCTGTGTCAGCTGTACCGTGAGTGTGGCCAGCAGCGGCAAGCCCAGCAATAGAAAAGCAAGTTGACGGTACGGGGCGACCACCGATCCATTCAATGTCAGGGCCAATCCGATGCAACCTGTCAGCACCACCAAAAGCGCCCGCCGCCAATATGCCCCATACCACTGTGCAAACTTCCCCTTTCGCGGAGCGGCCCGGTCGAAGGATGGATCATTCGTACGCATACGCAGGCGCTTTCAGATGGGTGAAACAGGCTCTGTTTTGTCCTGTGCGGCCAAGACTTGCAACGCGATACGCGCCCGCGGGGCCGCTTCCGTGCCCCGATGTCAGGACCTTTCAGAGGGGGATCACGCAGAAAACCATGAAAATAATTGCTTCGAACAGCCGATTAATCGACCATTTTGCCAAGTGATTTCGGTAAAATCCAAGAGGGACCATGGGCGGCATCGGGAGCGGGCGTATCGCATCCGTGACCGCATGGGCTGGCCTGGGGAAATCCCAAGGGCATGCATTGGCGCATCTATGAACGCCTTTTCGCGGAACATGACGGCTTCGAAGATGTGGTGAACCATGCGTTCATCACGCACTTCGGCCCGATGCTGGAAAAAGGGGGGGTGACGTTGGCAAGAAATGGGAACGTATATGTCACACGCCCGCATCGAAGCATAAGTCAGAGACTGTGTTACATGGCAGGAAATGGAGTCTGACTACACGTCGCACAAAAACCCTTCAGCGCAAGGTGTTGTGGCCGGTTTTCTGCAAACTGGGCTTACCCCAATGTGACGCCCGAACCTGCAAAAACCTGCTGCGCGCGTTGAGAAATGTTGAGATCGTTGATGGCTGCGGCTTACCCTGCGGCCCGATCTAACACTTCTTCGGCCCATTGGTTCAGGCTCTTGCCCGACAGCTCGGCGGCAAGTGCGGCTTTGCGGTGAACCTCGGGACTGACCCGAAACATGACCTGCCCCGAATAGGTCTTCTGCGGGTCCTTGCCGATCTTGGCGCAAGTCTCGATGTAGTCTTCGACAGCTTCATGGAAGGCGTCGCGCAGCCCGTCCACGGTGTCGGCATGAAAGCCCACCCCGTCACGGATACCGGCAATCCGCCCCGTGAAAATCCCGTCTTCGTCGTCATACTCGATCCGGGCGGCATAGCCCTTGTAGGTCATGGTGTTGGTCATGGTTTCATCCCGATCCGTTCTAGGAAGTCGCGGGCATCGCGCACTTGGTATCGCTTCGCTTCCTTGGCAGGGTGCGGGCGGTGAAACGTCGCGACCTCGCCATCCTTTTCAAACCGCACCCGCGACCCGCGCCCTTCGATCAGCCGCGCCCCTGCGGCGAGCAGCAGGCTTTCGACGGCCGCCCATTCGATGGTGCCTGACACCGGATCGGTGAAGACGGCGGCAAGGATCCTGCGGTGCTTGCTGTTCATCGAGGCAGAATAGGTATTGCTAGCAAAAATTGCAAGCATGATGACGATGTATGCCTGAGATCACCCTGAGAGGCTGATTGGAAATGAGTTGAGTGAATTCAGCAGGCTGTGCTTCTGTTCGGTTGCAAAGCAGAACGGAAATCACGATGGCCTGGACCGGACCCACCCGCTGCCAACATGCCCGGATGGGCACCAGATACACAAGTGACTTGACCGATGCGGAATGGGCGATGCTGAACCCTTGCCTGCCGCCGCGCACGCCGACAGGAATCCCCCACCTTCAAGCGATTGCCGTGGGCTTACTGTCACGGCGATTGACTGGTACAAAGCCACAGGTAGGTTTATGAGATTTGATAAGGACCATGCGACGTTCGGACATTCAGGGACTGCGTGCCATCGGCGCGCTTTTGGTCGCCGTGTTTCATATCTTCCAGTGGGGTGTCTCGGGTGGCGTTGACGTCTTTCTGACGGTCTCCGGTTTCTTTCTGTGGGCGTCGGCCGTCAAGTTGGTCGAGCGGGAAGAAGGCTACATCACGCACTGTAACAAGTTCTTCCAGCGCACCGCACCGCAAGCGATCCTTGTGGTGATGGTCGTCCTGATCGCGGCGTTCCTGTTCATCAGCCCCGGCGAATGGGTGGCCGTGTTGCGTGATGCGGCCTTCAGCGTGACCTTTCTCCAGAATTACTGGCTTGCGATCATCGGGCAGAATTATCTGGCCCGCGACGAAGGCCTGAGCCTCTTTCAGCATTACTGGGCGGTGTCGGTGATTGCGCAGGTCTATTTCCTGTTCCCGGTCCTTGCCTTCGTGGCCGTGCTCGTCGCCCGGGCCTTCGCTTGGTCAAAGACAAGCACGTTCACCGCCATTCTGGCCGTGGTAAGCCTGCTGTCGCTGTCGTGGACACTTTTTTTCAGTAGCTGGCTTCCAGAGGTCGCGTATTTCGACACGCTGGGTCGTATCTGGCAATTCGGCGCAGGCGCGCTTGTGGCCAGCCTGCTGACACAGGACAGCGATCTTGTCCGCCGCATCCGCAGTAGGGGGCTGGGCAATGTCCTGTCTTGGGTGGGGCTTGTCGCGCTGCTCAGTTGCGGTGTTATCCTCGGGCGGTCCTTTCCCGGTCTGGCATCGGTTTGGCCCACGATCGGCGCGGTTCTGATCCTTGTGTTCTCAATAGAGACGGATCACCCGAGGAATGCCGGTTTCGTGCTGTCCCGCAGGTGGGTTGCCCGGTTCGGTACGCTGTCCTTCGGCGTCTATCTATGGCACTGGCCGATTTATGCCATCTATTTCCGGTTCGTGCCCGAACAGACCGTCCTGTCGGCCGTCTACATTATTGGCCTATCCACTGTGCTTGCCGTGCTGAGCGCCGGTTTCACGGCCCGCGTCGGTCGGGCCTTCGACCGGATGAACCTGCGGACCTATGGACTGTCGACGGCCGCTGTCGTCAGTATCGTTTTCGTTGGGGCAAGCTGTCTTGTGCTTGAGCGGGCGATCAGGTCGAACAACCCCTTGATCATGACACTGCGTCACCCGCTATCGGACATGCCGCTGTCGCTTGCCCATATCCGTCGGGATCTCCCGGTGTCCTACGACACCGGCTGTCACCAGAACCAGACCAGCCCGGATCTGACAATGTGTTCCTTCGGCGATACGGAATCGCCGACCACCGTCTATCTGGTGGGCGGATCCCATTCCGCCCAGTGGCTGCCCGCACTTCAGAAGATCGCGGTGCAGGAAGGGTTGCACCTTGTGTCCATCACCAAGAGCGCATGCCGTTTCTTTGATCCAGACACCTCTGAGATGGCGGAGTATTTGTCTGAAAGTTGCCGGAACTGGAATCGCAACTTGATGGATTTCATTGAGGAGACCAGACCTGAAATTGTGATCACGCTGGCCAACACAGTTGGCGACGATGCGCCCGCGGGCATCGGCATTGCTATCCAGTCCCTTGTGGATCTTGGCACCACCGTTGTCGCCTTGCGTGACACGCCGCATATGGGAATCGATGTCCCGGCCTGTGCCACCCAGATGCAACTGTTCGGCCGTCCCAACTGCCACGTGCCGCGCGCAGAAATTCAGGATGATGCGAAATACGCGGCGACAGTCTCAGCCTTGCCGGCTCAGGTCATATCGGTGGACATGAACGGCGAGATCTGCCCGGACCGGCATTGCGATGTCCTGCGCGGGGGCATGCTCATGTGGCGCGACAGTCACCATCTTTCAGCGACCTACGCCGCCACGCTGTCCGACAGTCTCTGGTCGCGCATCCGCCCTCAACTTCCCATGCTTCGTCCTTGACCTGTCTGCCCTATCCTATCAGACGCGCCCAGAGGCTGCGCTTTCGCGTTGATCGGTCAATACGGCCAGTGCCTTCCTGTGGTCGGCTCTCTGGCGCGAGATATAGCTGAAAGTTGGTGATGGCCCCTAAGAGGCTGACCTGAACTACTTGGGAGGGTTCAGCAGGTTGTGATTCAGTTCGGTTGCAAAGCTGAACGGAGATCACGATGACTTGGACCGAACCCACCCGCTGCCAACATGCCCGGCTGCGCACCAGATACGCAAGTGACTTGACCGATGCGGAATGGGCGATGCTGAACCCTTGCCTGCCGCCGCCTGTCAAAGGACTGGGAGAAATCCATCGCTAGCGCCGAGGCGTGGACGATCATCGCTCACCTTCGACGCATCACACGCCAACTCGCAAAGCTCTGAAATCACCGCGTTACTTTTGACTCAGACTCTAAGACGGGGCGAGGGGTGGCATTTGAAATTAACGCCCTTATTTCGCGAGCGCTACCGCTATGCGCATAACCGCGATCTGTGCCCAAACTGAACGAAAGCGGCAGGACCACCTCGGCTGGGTCGATTGGTTTAACAACCGGCGCCTGCTCGGCATTATCGGAAACATCCTGCCAGCAGAGGCTGAACAGAATTTCCATGCGCGACACGACGTGCTCGATATGGTCGCGTGAAATGAAGTTATAGGTCTCCGGTGAAACCGGGGCAGTTCACTGTGCCTTCTGGGTAACAAATCGGCAGATGTGTTAACACTGTGATAATTTTCTGTTGGTGTGACATACCATCCAAGTCGATTTTCATGTACGAACTCGTGAAAATGGTCAAATTTTGACCTGTGGGGACAGCTCTATGAGGATTTTTACCAAGGTAGCCATGACTGCCGCGCTGGTCGTCGGCTTGTCGGGCTGCGCCATGCTGCCAGGCTCCGGGCCACGCGAGCAGAGCATTCATGCCAACGCCGCCGCCGCATCGAAGAACGAGGAAGCCACGCTGGGTTATGATTACGTCGTTGTCGACGTGACACGCAGCACATTGCCGTTCATGTCACAGGATGCCCAAGGCCAATTCCAGACATTCGGCGTCAGCGCCCGCGGCGCCCCCTCGATCCGCTTGGGGCCGGGCGATGAGATTCGGGTTTCCGTCTTTGAAAGCCAGACCGGTGGCCTGTTCTTGCCAGACGACGCGGGCGCGCGCCCGGGGAATTTTGTGCAACTGCCGCGGCAGCGGATCGACCAGGAAGGGCGCATCAGCGTGCCCTTCGCGGGTGTCGTGCAGGCGGCCGGGCGCACCACGTCGGAAGTCGAGCGTATCATCCGCGAGCGTCTGGTTGATCGCGCCATTGAGCCCGAAATCTCGGTCGAGATCGTCGAGCAGAATTTCTCGCGTGTCTCGGTCGTCGGCGAGGTCAATGGTCCCGGCGTTTTCCCGCTGCGCGAAGGTGGTTTGCGCGTGCTCGAAGCCTTGGCCCAAGCCGGGAGCATCACGGGGAACGATTCAAGCACCTATGTAACGCTGAGACGCGGCGATGCCAGCGTGAAGGTGGCCTATTCCGCGATCACGGCCAACCCACGCGAAAACATCTACCTTGCCCCCGGCGATGTCTTGGAGGTCTCGGACGAAGACAAGACCTTCTTCGCTTTCGGGGCAACGGGGGCCGTTGGCGATTTCGATTTCGGGGCTGCCGAGCTTGATCTGAATGAGGCCGTCTCGCTTGTGTCCAGCTTGCAGGATAACCGGGCTGATCCGCGGCAAGTGCTGATCTATCGCAAGGAATCGCGTCACGCTCTGGAAAAGATGGGTGTCGATTTCAGCGAGACGGAATTGCATGGTCACGAAATACCGACCATTTTCCGCGCCAACTACCGCTCGCCGGACATCTTCTTCCTGGCGAAAGAGTTCAAGATGCGCGACGGTGATGTTGTCTTCGTCACCAATGCCGCGTCGGTCGAGTTCCAGCGCTTCTTCAACAACGCTGCATCGTTGACGGGCGGCCCGCTGCAGGTCCGCAACAATGTCGAGGCCTACTGACCCGGCGCTGAAAACCGGCCCTACCTTGTGGCAGTCGCTGCAGGGTAGGGCTGGGTCACCAGAGGCAACAGGTCATTTCTGCCAAGGCCCCGCAGCTGCGCGGTCTATTTGTAACCTGTGATTTTGCCTTGTTCGGCACAGGCCGACTTGTTGCAGTCTTTCGTGTGTGAGTATTTCGGTCGTCCAGTTTCGTGGGCTGGCGTGCCTACCCGTTCGTTGTCGGTTATCGTAATTTTGTAATGAACGGCGTATAAGAAGGCCGCGCTCATGGCGGCATAGAGGACGACAAAGGTCATTATAAACACTGGTACCATCTGGATATGCCTCGCGTGGCGAGAATGTGGATGGTTCAGTCTAGATCCGAAACTATTGATGAAAGGTTACGCATCACGCAGGTTGTGATGACCGCGATAGCGAGCATTTAACCATGCATGCGCCCGCTGCTTGGTAAATGAATCGTAAATGGCTATCTTTCCGAACACATATTTTGAGACGGGTTCTGGTTTTATGGAACAACTTCTACCGCTCGACATGGCTTTGATACTGTTCGCCATTTCATTCAGCATTTGTGGCGCGCTCATTGTGCTGCATCCTTGGCTGGTCAAGCGTCTGCGCGGTCGTGATGATCTGAACTCTGTTCAGGCCGCGCATCAGCGCTGCACACCGCGTGTCGGTGGCGTCGGTGTTCTGATTGCCGCAGTTGTTGCCTTGTTGTTTCTGGTGCCCGACCGTGGGCAACTTTCTTTTTCCGTCTTCGCGCTGACATTGCTACCTGTCTTCATTGCCGGGTTGGCCGAGGATCTTGGCTGGCGCGTCAGCCCCTTGGGCAGGTTGCTGGCGGCCGCCAGTTCGGCGGGTCTTGCCATCGTTTTGCTACAGGTGTGGATCCCGCCGCTCGGCGTGGCCGGGCTTGACCTGGCAATGGGGTTTGCACCGTTCGCCATTTTCGTGACGATCCTCTGGGCAACAGGCGTGTGCCATGCGCTGAACCTGATCGATGGAGTGAACGGTCTGGCCGGCGGCACAGGGCTGCTGATCGCGGTCGGGATTGCCTTGGTGGCCACTCAGGCCGGAGCCACGGGCTTTGCCACCATTGCCGCGGCACTTGTTCCAGCTCTGATCGGATTTCTGGTGTTCAACTGGCCCTTGGGGCGCATTTTCCTGGGCGATGCCGGTGCTTATACGCTTGGGCATGTGCTGGTCTGGCTGGCCATAGGCTTGGCTTGGGTCAACACAGAGATTTCGGCGATTGCCATGTCGCTGATGTTCTTCTGGCCCGTCGCGGATACATTTCTTGCCATTGCGCGCCGGGCCCGTGCCGGTCGTCCGATCGGCGCACCGGACAGGCTGCATTTCCACCAATTCGTGATGCGCGCCTTGATTCTGCTCTCGGGCGGCAGGCTAAGCAAGGGTGTGGCCAATTCTGCGACAGCTCTTGTCCTTCTGCCCATGATTGCCGCGCCGATTGCCGTTGGGGTCTATCTCTGGGACCGCCCGCAGGCCGCGCTGATGGCTTGGGTCATGTTCGGTCTGTTCTTCACGCTGACTTACCTGATCGGTGTACGCACGTTTCGCAGCAATATCTGGCGGCGTGTAGCGCGACGTTTGAAAAATGATGCCCAGTTACGACGGGCCTTGTGAAGGGCGGGACACGGCTGTCCGTAAGAGGTTCCTTCACCGGACATGTGGGGCGCGGGTTGGCAATGGCTGCAAAACCACACCTCAGAGTCTCTCGTATAGGTGGTACGATTTGATTCGCACATGACGTCCCTTAATCGTACACTCGAGCCATGACTGTGACCAAAATTGGCTATGCCCGCTGCTCGACCGACAAACAGGACCTGACCGCACAATGTCAGGCCCTCTGCGCCTTGGGCGTATCAGAGGATCTCATTTATACTGACCACGGGCTGACGGGTACCAACCGCGCCCGCCCCGGTCTTGACCAGGCATTGGCTGCCGTGCGGGAAGGTGACGTGCTGGTCGTGCCAAAATTGGATCGCCTTGCGCGGTCCGTCCCCGATGCCCGCGCGATCGCGGATCAGTTGGAGAAAAAAGGCGTCAAGCTCGCGTTGGGGATGTCCATCTACGACCCGACAGATCCCATGGGGAAAATGTTCTTCAACATTCTGGCCACTTTCGCCGAGTTTGAGGCCGATCTCATCCGGTTGCGGACCAAAGAGGGCATGGCGATCGCACGGGCCAAGGGCAAACTCCGTGGAAAGCAGCCGAAACTTTCTGAAAAACAACAAAAAGAGCTTACCCGGATGCATGCTACCGGTGACTATTCCATAAGCGATCTGGCAGACCTGTTCGCGGTCTCGAGGCCAACGATCTACAGAACTTTGCAACGCACAGGAGCCAGGAGCGTCCCTTAGCGTACTATTCTGCTCCCTCCGGCATCAGACCCAACCGGGCTCGCTGATGTTCAGACGCGCCGTTTTTCCGCCCCGGTATCGCCATGGGCGGCGTGCGTCCCCGATGTCCGAACGTCATCCGGTGGCGCAAGAAATGCGCGCGCCTGGCGGGCGAACAGCTTGGCGTACTGTCCGTCAAGCGCGACCAGCTCCTCATGCGATCCGGCTTCCAGCACACGCCCCTTTTCCAGCATGTAGA
>JAAAPG010000229.1 GCA_009908405.1 Alphaproteobacteria bacterium
GTTATGGCTTTGCACCGACCGCGCCGAGGTCACGATGATCGTGGCCAGTGATGTCGCAAGGCAGACCTGCATCAGCTGCGCGCTGCCATAGCCAAGGGCCGAGAACAGGTAGAAAAACGCGGGCACCAGCACGATGCCGCCGCCCACACCCAACAGCCCCGCAACCAGCCCTGCAAAAGCCCCGATGACCAGCAAAAGCCCGGTCATTTGCGCCAGCAGCCACGGGTCGGCGGTCACGCCGCCGCCTCGGCCGCTTTCGCCTGAATGCGCGCGACCATGGCGCGCACCCCGTTGGAGCGTTGCGACGACAGGTGCTGGTCCAGACCCAGCCGCGCCAGTTCGGCGGGCGCGTCGATGGCGGGGACATCACCCACCTTCTGCCCGGCATAGAGCGCGTGCAGCACCGCGATCAGGCCCTGGACGATCATCGCGTCGCTTGCGCCGGCGAAGTCGAAGGTCGCATCCGGCCCGGTCCCGTCGATCATGGGATGTATCCAGACCTGGCTGGCGCAGCCCTCGACCTTGGTGGCCGGGGCTTGCAGCGCGGGGTCCATGGCGGGCAGGGCGCGGCCCATCTCGATCACGTGGCGGTAGCGGTCTTCCCACCCGTCCAGAAATTCGAATGTCTCGACGATATCCTCGAATGCCGCGCTGGCCATGGTTCATCCTCTTTGACGTTTGCGTCACAGGTAAAGCGCGGGACGATCAAGGTCCAGCCTGCGAGAGCACTTTTCAACCGGGCGCATTTGCGCTAACCCAAGACAGTGCTGCGCCAGATAAGGACCGTTCCGATGCATAAGCCTGCCCTTGCCGCCCTTGTCCTGGTGCTTGCGCTGGGTGCCTGCGGGTCCGGCGGATGGTCGCGCCTGAACCCGATGACATGGTTCAGCAATGATGCGGAGGAAACCATCGCCCCCAGCGGCGGGTGGCAGACCGCCACCGACCGTCGCGCCCTGGTCCCGGTCGTCCGCGAGCTTGAAGTGCTGCGCACCCCCGAAGGCGCCGTTATCCGCGCCAGCGGCGTGACCGCGACCCAAGGCTGGTGGGATGTCGAGCTGCGCCCGGTCAATGACGAGCGGCCAATGGATGGCGCCTTGGTGTATGAATTCGTGCTGGCCGCGCCGCGCCAGTCGACAGGCACCGGGCCGGAACAGTCGCGCAGCGTCAACGCTGCCGTGAAAGTGTCGAATGCCAAGCTTGCCGGGGTGCGCCGCATCGTGGTGCGGGGCGCACAAAACGCGCGCAGCGTCCGGCGTTAGATCGCGATCACCTCGACCCGCTCGCCCTGAACGGTCAAGGCGAGTTCGCCGTTGCACAGGCGCAGCGCATCATGCCCGAACACCTCGGCGCGCCAGCCGCGCAGCGCGGGCGCGTCGCGCAAACCGGCCGCGATGCTGTCAAGATCGGCGCTGGACGCGATCAGCTTCGCCGCGATCCCTTCGTTGTCGGACTTGGCCTTCAGCAGCACCCGCAGCAGATCGGCAAGCGCCGGGTTGACCTGAAGGTTGTCGCGCCCCGGCGCGGCTTTGGGCATGTCTTCGGGCGCGCATGCCAGACCTTGCGCGACGGCGGCAAGGATGCCTTCGGCGATCTCGCCGCGTCGCGCCTCGCGCAGCAGCAGCCGGGTGCGCCCAAGATCGTCAAGACCGCGCGGTTTGAGCGCGGCCAGTTCCAGCAGCGCATCATCCTTGAACACGCGCCCGCGCGGGATGTTGCGTTTCTGCGCGTAATTTTCACGAAAGGCGGCCAATTCGCGCAGCAACGCCAGGAATTTTCCCGAATCATTGCGCGTCTTGATGCGTTTCCAGGCGTTTTCAGGCCGGACGATATAGGTTTCCGGGTCCAGCAGGATCGCGATTTCCTCGTCCAGCCACGGCGCGCGCCCGGTCTCTGCCAGGGTCGCAGAGAGTTTTTCGTAGATCACGCGCAGATGGGTCACATCGGCCAGCGCGTATTTGGCCTGCGCGTCCGACAGCGGGCGACGCGACCAGTCGGTGAAACGCGATGATTTGTCGATCGTGGCCTTGGCCAGCTTGCGCGCCAATGTCTCGTACCCGGCCTGATCGCCAAAGCCGCAGACCATCGCCGCAACCTGCGTGTCGAACAGCGGACGGGGCAGGGTGCCGCCTTCGATGCAGAATATCTCCAGGTCCTGGCGCCCGGCGTGCAGCACTTTCACGACGCTCTCGTGCCGCATCAGGTCGTAGAACGGGGCCAGATCCAGCCCGTCGGCCAAGGGGTCCACCAGCACGGCCGGGCCGCTCGTCGGACCATCCGCCCCCGGCAGCGCCATTTGCACAAGGCACAGCTTGGCGAAATAGGTGCGCTCGCGCAGAAATTCTGTGTCGATCGTCACATAGGGCGCGGCCTTGGCCTGATCGCAAAAGCTTGCAAGCGCGTCGGTCGTGGTGATGAGCGGGATGGTCATGTTCTTGGTCATGGGCCAGAGCCTTAGGCAAAATCGCGCGGCTTGGCAAAGAACTTCTTGGCGCGTGCCCCCTTGCCAAGCCAAAGCGCGCGTTCTATACGCCGCGGCACGGTCGGAGTGTAGCTCAGCCTGGTAGAGCACTGTCTTCGGGAGGCAGGGGCCGGAGGTTCGAATCCTCTCACTCCGACCATTTTCAAGAACTGTTTTCACGCGCATGACGCCT
>JAAAPG010000111.1 GCA_009908405.1 Alphaproteobacteria bacterium
CATGAAGCCGCCCAGGAAGGACACCTTGATCGCGACGAAAAAGCCCTCCTGCGGGCTGATGAAGATCAGGTCGCAATCCTGCCCGCGTTCGGCCAACGCGGTGCACAAGGGTGCTGTCAGGAAGTTGAAGATCGGCGTTGCGACGGTGAAGCACAGCACCATGCCCACCACGAAGGCCAGAGCCGATTTTATCAGCCGGTTGCGCAACTCGGCCAGATGCTCGATCAGCGGCGCGCCGGATTCGTCGATCTCGTCTTCGGTGGCCTTGCTCATGCGGGTTTGTCCGTGCTGGCCTTCGGGCTGGGGGTGTCGGCCTGTGCCACGGGCTCGGGCGCCGATTCCGGGTCGGATGATGTGTCAGGCTCTGCCGCCGCCGTGTCGGGTTTGGGGGCCGCGCGTTTTGCCGCCTCGCTGCGCATCCCGTCCATTTCAGCGGCGATACGGTCGATTTCGTCCTCGTCATCGCCGGGGGTAGAGGGCGTATCGGTCTTGGGATCGTCTTTCAGCGGATCCCAGTTCTTCATCTTGTTCAGCTCGTCAAGGCCCATGCCCTGCGGGTTGGTCATGCCGCGCAGATCGCGGGCGACATCCTTGACACCGCTTTCATCAGCCGCGTCTTCCATGGCGCGTGTGAATTCGCGCGCCATGCCCCGCGCCTTGGCGGTGATCTGACCCAGCGTACGGAACATCTTTGGCAGGTCTTTCGGGCCGACCACGATCAGCGCCACGACCCCTATGACCAGAAGCTCTGTCCAGCCCAGATCAAACATGCCGACACCCCTGCCCGCTGGCGGATTTCATCGCAACACCCGTCCCGCGCGCGGCGATCAGACCTTGTCCTTGTCGCTCTCCGGCGTGACATCGCGCGCGGTTTTCGACGCGTCGTCGTCGGTTTTCTCGATCTCGTCGGTGCCGTCGTTCAGCCCCTTCTTGAAAGAGGTAATGCCTTTGCCGACCTCGCCCATCAGCGCGCTGACCTTGCCGCGCCCGAACAGGACAAGTACGACAACCGCTATGATGATGAAGCCCGCCGGGCCGATATTGTTGAGCATGTCATTCTCCCTTCGCCGGGCCAGCGTATGATAACCCCGGACCTGTTGAGTGACATTTATGGATTAACACGCCCTAATCAAAGCCCCAATTTGCGTTTGGCGGCAAAAATAGCGGGGCTTTGCCGGGATCGCGCTCACTCCGCGGCTTGCAGCGCGGCTATTTCCATCATGCCCTCGGCCCCCAGGACCTGGTTGCGTCCGCCTTCCTTCGCCGCGTAAAGCCGTGCATCGGCCAGAGCGATCATGGCGTCGCGGGTGTCGGTGGTCTCATCCGTGGTTGCCACGCCCAGGCTGGCCGTAAACGCGATCTCCGGATAATCGCGCACCACGGTCGCTTCGACGACCGCGCGCAAACGTTCAGCAATATCCAGCGCGGTGACGTGATCGGCCATGATCAGCACGCCGAATTCCTCGCCGCCCAGGCGCCCCAGCAGGTCGCAACGGCGCAGTTCCGATTGCACGACATGAGCCACGGCACGCAGAACGGCATCGCCTGCGGCATGGCCATGCGTGTCGTTGACGGCCTTGAAGTGGTCAAGGTCGAACATGATCAGGCTGCAAGGACGACCGCTGCGCTGATAAGTCGCGGAGGCGCGGCCAAGATCGGACATGAAGGCGCGGCGCGTCAAGGCCTTGGTCAGCACATCCAGATGCGCTTCGGACCACAAGGCGTGCTGCTCGGCGACGAGCACGGCAAATCCGGCCAGCAGATGCGACGCACCAGATTCGAACTCTTCCGCATAAGCGCGCAAGGTGCCGAACCGGCGGCCCTGAGAAACCAGCGGCGCTTCGATACAAGCCATGTGGTCGTCAGCCGGCGGGCGTGGTTCACCATCAAGCTGGATCGTGACGTGGCGTGCGCCAATGGTCTGGCGGATCAGGTAAAAAATCGTGTCGTAATGGCCGGGCATGGGCGAGTCGCTGCCCGGAAACTCGACCACCACGCCGGGGTTTGCCTTGGCCTCGGGACGCTGTTGTTTCGACCACGAAACTGCACGTACGTTACTCATGAGGTTACCTTTTCCTTCCAACCCTGCCTGTGTGCCGGTTAACCATGGTCAGGACAGGGCCAGTTTGCGGCAAGAATTTGTTAACGAAGAATTTGCTTGGCAACAACCACCCGATCGCGTCGTTCAGCCGGAGTCTTGCATCCGTCGAAACTGGGCTTTTTGCCGGTCGGACCAATGCACGCAAAGACGGGTCGCGTCGTCTTCCTGCGTTTCGTCCTCGACCACGCCTTGCGCGAACAACCAGGCCCGTAATTTGCCCTCGGTATGCGACAGGGTGATCGTCTCGTGGTAGCGCGCGTCATCCAGCAGGGTGGTGATGGCGTCGAACAGGGGCTGCAAGCCTTCGCCTGTCAGGGCAGAGCCGACGAACACCCCCTCTGCCCGCGCAGCCTGCCGATTGATTTGCGCCCGCGCCTCGGGGCCCAGTTGGTCCGCCTTGTTCCACAAGTCGATCCGAGGCACATCGTCGGGCACGCCCAGCGCCGCCAGAACGCTGGCCACGTCCGCGGCCTGCACGTCCGTCGCGGGGTGCGCGATGTCGCGCACATGCAGGATCAAATCGGCTTCCAGCACCTCTTCCAGCGTGGCACGAAACGCCGCGACCAGCAGCGTGGGAAGATCGGAAATGAACCCCACCGTGTCCGACAGGATCACGTCCTTGCCGGTGGGCAGGCGCACCGCGCGCATGGTCGGGTCCAGCGTGGCAAAGAGCATGTCCTTGGCCATCACATTCGCACCCGTCAAGCGGTTGAACAGCGTGGATTTGCCCGCGTTGGTATAGCCCACCAGCGCCACCACCGGATACGGCACCTTGCGGCGCGCGGCGCGGTGCAATTCGCGGGTTTTGGCGACCTTGTCGAGCTGGCGGCGCAGGCGCGTCATCTGCTCGTCAATGGCGCGGCGGTCGGCCTCGATCTGCGTTTCGCCCGGACCACCGACGAAGCCAAGCCCGCCGCGCTGGCGCTCCAGGTGGGTCCAGGCCCGCACCAGCCGCGTGCGCTGATAGCTGAGTGCCGCCAGTTCCACCTGCAACACGCCCTCGCGCGTGGCCGCACGGTCGGCAAAGATTTCGAGGATCAGGCCGGTGCGGTCCAGCAGCTTGACGTTCCACGCCTTTTCAAGGTTGCGCTGCTGCACCGGGCTGACAGGACCGTCGATCAGGACCAGGCCGATCTCGTCGGCCTGCAACGTCTGTTGCAGCTCTTCCAGCTTGCCCTTGCCGAATAATTGTCCCGGATGCGCGCGCGGCAAGCGCACCACCTGCCCGCCGATCACGTCGAGGCCTGGCAGCGCATGCGCGAGCGCCATGGCTTCGGCCAGCGCGTCTTCCGGCGCGCGCGGGCCGGGATTGCTTTTGATGTCCGGATGCAGCACGAAGGCACGAGTCAAGCGCGCGCCGCCATCGCCACCCAGTTCCGTCAGGTCGATCAACTCTCGGGCGATTGGCCTTCACCCTCGTAAAGCGAGATCGGCTGCCCCGGCATGATGGTCGAAATCGCGTGCTTGTAGACAAGCTGGCTTTGCCCGTCGCGACGCAGCAACACGCAGAAATTGTCGAACCACGTGATCACGCCTTGCAGTTTGACGCCGTTTATCAGGAATACCGTGACTGGAACCTTGTTCTTTCGGACATGGTTCAGAAATGCATCTTGCAGATTTTGTTTATCGCTGGCCATGCGCTTGCCTTTTTGTCAGGGCGGTTTGCTATACGCAGAGAGCCTCGTCTCCCTATCGGGTCAGTATGAAACGGCTTTCGCGAAACTTCCAGCCCCGGCGGCCACAAATTTTGGCTTCCTGCAAGAAATATCAAGCAGCCCTGCGCGTTTAACGCCCAAGCCGGGGCCAGAGCACCGACAGAAGCATCAGCAATTCCAGCCGCCCAAGGATCATGCCCAGCGCCATCACGGCGCGCGCCGGGTCGGACAGCGCGGCAAAAGACAGCGGTTCGGGCCCCGCGATAGAAGCCAGCGGCCCGGTCGTGGTCAGTGCGGCAGCGGCATAGACCAGCGCGTCTTCCAGCGGATGTCCCAACAGCACCAGCGCCATGACCAGCACGCTCAGCGACAGGATAAAGACCATCAGGAAGAGCCATGCCGAGAACGCCCCTTCGCTGCGCAGCCCCCGCAGGCGCGGGCCGTCGCCCCCCATCCCCGAGGGGTGGACCAGCTTTTCCATCTCGTGCTTGGCCTGCCACAAAAGCGCGAAGCCGCGCAGCAGTTTCAGCCCACCTGCCGTGGTGGCCACGCCGCCGCCCAACATCGCAAGGCCCAGAAGCACGATCCCCGCTGGCCCGGCAAAAACCGTGGCTTCTGGTGCGCCGACAGAACTGACAAAGCCCGTGGTGCTCAGAAAGGACAGCGCGGTAAACCCGACGCCCCAGAGCGCGGCCATCGCGTCCATCGGGCCTGCGGCAAGCCCGCCTGCCCCGTTCAGCGCCCATAGCCCGAACGTCACCACGCCCAGCAACACAAGTGCCACGCGCAATTCGTCGTCGCGCCACGGGCGCCCGGCGTCTTGCGGCACGATCGCGCCCGGCCAGGCGCGCCGTGTCAGGGCAAGCACCAGGCACAGCGCGATCAAGAGTTCCGCGGCCAGCCCGACGGGAACATCGGGTGCGATGCCAGAGGTCGACAGCGTCGACATGGCGTAGATCAACCCCACCAGGGGCGGCGTTCCCAGCATCGACAACAGGACCCAGACCAGCAGGGTCAAGCCCAGATAGGCCGGTGCAACAAGCCGGACATATCCCAGAAGGCGCGCCAGAGGATCGCCACCAGACCCGGCTTGGTTCATGGGTTCGACCAATGTGCTGCGCATCTTGCGCGACCATTCGGGCAACGCGGTCCGGGTTTCGGCCCGCGCGGTCACGATGTCGAAACCGCCCATGTTCATCGGCGCCAGAAGCGCCCCGGCATATACCAGCACGAACAGGCCGCCCAGCCATGCGACCATGGCCCGCCACAGCAAAAGGCTGCGCGGCATGTCCGGATCCAGCGCGCTGGCACCCGTGGTGGTAAAGGACGCGACCATTTCGAACCAGGCGTCGAACAGCGGCATTCCGTTCGCTGTCGCATCGGTCACGGGCAAGGCCATGAACAACGGCACGAACAGGTAGGCCGCCGACAATATGTAAAACGGGTGCGACAACGGTCCGGGTGTCCCGGCCACACGACGCGCGGCCAGATAAATGAGACCCGCCAAGGCCACGAGCAATGACGCCGAATACAGAAAGGCCCGCCCGCTGCCATGTTCGCGCAGGGTAAAGCCCAGCGCGGCGGGCAGGATCATCGCGGCAGCCGTCACGCCCATCAGGGCGACCATGACCATCGTGCCGGGCGCAGTAGCTTTCATGGCTCTCTTTCTATGGGCCGACCCCAAGACCGGGGCGGGTGCCGGTTCAGAAAAACTCGACCGCGACCTGCAGCAATTCGTCCACTTTGGGCACGTCCTCTGTGAGGGCAAAGATCACGATCAGATCGCCTTCTTGCAGGATCGTGCTGCTGTTGGGCTTCATGAAGCCGCCTTTGCGCAGGACACCGATCAGCAAAGCGCCTTCGGGAAAGGCAATGTCGCGCACGGCGCGCCCCGCCATCTGCGAGGTGCCCAGAACCTGCGCTTCGATCACCTCGGCCTCGCGGTCGCCCAGCATGTAGACCGAGCGCACGCGCCCGTGCCGGATATGGCGCAGGATGGAACTGACCGTCAGCGCGCGCGGGTTGATATAGGCATCAACCCCCATGGTATCGGCCAGGCTGACCATGCCGGGATCATTGACCAGGGAGATCGCCATGCGCGCACCAAGGCTTTTCGCGCGCACGGCGGCAAGCAGGTTGGTCTTGTCGTCATCGGTCAACAACAGAACGGCATCGGTCTTGGAAATGCGCGCTTCTTCCAGAAGGTCGGCATCCATGGCGTCACCATGCAGCACGATGGACCGCTCCAGCGCGTCGGCGGCCGTTTCCGCGCGCGCGCGGTCGCGTTCGATCACCTTGACCCGCACCCGGTCCGTCTGGCTTTCCAGCATCTGCGCGACCGACAGGCCGACATTGCCGCCGCCGACAACCAGCACCCGCCCTTGTTTCTGCGCCTCTTTGCCGAACACTTCGAACACGCGGGCGATATCCGTCGCCTCCAGCAACAGGTAGACCGCATCGCCGGCAAAAAGCTGGTCTTCGGGTTCGGGCGCAAACAGCCGCCCGCCCCGGCGCACGCCGGCGACCATCACGCGCAGCGTCGGGAACAATTCCGACAACTGGCGCAGGGGCGTGTTGAGCACCGCGCATCTGTCATCCAGCACAAGGCCGATCAAAAGCGCGCGCCCGCCGAAGAACTCGTGCACATCGAAGGCAGACGGGTATTCGACCCGCTTCATCGCCGCCAGAGAGACTTCGCGCTCGGGGCTGATGATCACGTCGATGGGCAGATGTTCGCGCCGGAACAGGTCGGAATACCGCCCGTCAAGATAGGTCTGCGCCCGCAACCGTGCGATTTTCTTGGTGACGCCGAAAATGCTGTGGGCCACCTGGCAGGTGACCATGTTCACCTCGTCCGAATAGGTCGCGGCGATGACCATATCGGCATCGCGCGCGCCGGCCTGTTCCAGGATGGCGGGATAGCTTGCAAAGCCGGTAATGCCCTGCACATCCAGCGTGTCGGTCGCGCGGCGCACCAGAACGGGGTTGTTGTCGACGATGGTGACGTCGTTGCGCTCGGCCGACAGGTGCCGGGCAATCTGCCAGCCCACCTGCCCTGCACCGCATACGATGATCTTCATGGCCCGCGCCCCTTGGTTGCGGATATCGAAGCCCCTGATGTGCCAGCCCGCGCGCGGGCTTGCAAGGCTTTAGCCCTTGGCCGACAATCGCGCGGTGTTCACCCCCAGCGATTTCAGCTTGCGGTGCAGGGCCGAGCGTTCCATGCCCACGAAACTGGCGGTGCGGCTGATATTGCCGCCAAAGCGGTTGATCTGCGCCAAAAGGTATTCGCGCTCGAACAATTCGCGCGCCTCGCGCAGGGGCAAGGTGGTCAGCGAGCCCGACAGAAGCACGCTGCGCTCCGAATCCTCGGGATTGGTATCGCCTTGCAGATCGGCCAGTTCGATCGGTTTGGACGCGTCGCCCAGGATCAGCGCCCGCTCTATGACGTTGCGCAATTGCCGGATATTGCCGGGCCATGACAGGGTCTGCAAATGCGCCTTGGCGCTATCGTCCAGCACCCGGCGCGGCAAACCCTGCGTACTGTGCAGCATGTCGATGAAATGATCCGCCAGAAGGGGGATATCCTCGCGCCGTTCCTCCAGTCCCGGCACGCGGATGGGCACCACGTTCAGGCGGTCATACAATTCCTGCCGGAACAGCCCCTCGCTGACCCGCGCGCCCAAATCCTGCGTGGTGGCCGACATCACCCGCAGATCCACGCGCACCTTGTCGGTCCCGCCGGTGCGGATGAATTGCTGCTCGACCAGCACCCGCAACAGCTTGGACTGCGTGCCGAGCGGCATATCGGCCACCTCGTCGAAGAACACGACGCCGCCATGCGCCTGTTCCAACAACCCTTGTTCCACACCGCGATCCGCGGATTCGCGGCCGAACAGCACGTCTTCCATGCGGTCGGGTTCCACCGCGGCAGAGGTCACCGTCACGAAGGGCGCAGAGGCCCGGTCGGAATGTTCATGCACGAAACGCGCCGCGGCTTCCTTGCCGCAGCCGGACGGGCCGGCAAACATCAGCCGCGCATTTGTTCCGGTGACTTTTTCCAACTGGCTGCACAGGGCGCGGTAGGCCGCGGACTCGCCCAGAAGCTGCGCCGAACCCACGTCGCGGCGCCGCAAGTCCTGGTTCTCGCGGCGCAAACGCGACGCTTCCATCGCGCGCCCGATCACGACCATCAGCTTGTCGATATTGAAGGGCTTTTCGATGAAATCATACGCGCCTTGCTTGATCGCGGCGACGGCGATCTCCACGTTGCCATGCCCCGAGATGATGACGATGGGAATATCCGGGTTCGAGCGTTTGACCGACATCAGAATGTCGATCCCGTCCATCTTGCTGTCCTTCAGCCAGATATCGAGGATCATCAGCGCCGGCGGGTCGGAATTGACCTCTGCCATGGCCTGGTCCGAATTGGCGGCAAGCCGGGTGGTGAACCCCTCGTCTTGCAGGATTTCCGAGATCAGTTCGCGAATATCGCGCTCATCGTCAACGATCAGAATATCACTCATAAGCGTCAATCATCTTCCTGTTGGTCGTCAGATAACGACACGGCCGTCAGCCGTGGCAAACGAATATCGACCATCGCACCGCGTTGGGGCGTGCCGTCGAGGTCGGTCGCATCGGTCAGCCGCAAGCTGCCGCCATGCTCTTCGATGATCTTGCGCACGATGGACAGGCCCAGCCCCGTGCCTTCGGCGCGCGTGGTGACATAGGGTTCGAACAGGCGGTTGCGGTCTTGCGGCAGGCCGACGCCGTTGTCGGTGATGGTGATGCGCAAATGGTCCTCTGCGGCCTCGAACGCCACCCGGATTGCACCGGGCGGGCTGTCGGCATCCTCGGCATGACGGCTTGCGATCGCCTCGCCCGCGTTCTTGATCAGGTTGGTAAACGCCTGCGCCATCATCGTGTCATCCACATCGACCACGACAGATGTGTCCGGCAGTGACAGCTCGAAGGCGATATCCGGCTGCCCGGTTTCCTGCAACAAGGCACAATCGCGCAGGATCGCGACCAGATCATGCGGATGCCGATCGGGTTCGGGCATACGCGCGAAACGCGAGAATTCGTCGACAATGCGACGCAGATCGTTGGTCTGGCGGACAATGACAGAGGTGAGCTGCGACAGGCTCTCGACATCCTCGCCTTCCAGCTTGCGGCCAAATTTGCGCGCGATCCGCTCGGCGGATAGCTGGATCGGTGTCAGCGGGTTCTTGATCTCATGCGCGATCCGGCGCGCGACATCGCCCCAGGCGGCCATGCGCTGCGCGCTGACCAGTTCGGACACGTCATCGAACGCGATGACATAGCCTTCAAGGCGTCCATCGCTGCGCCGTCGCTCGGCAAACCGCACCAACACGGTTTCCAGCCGGCCGGAACGCACAAGCCGTATTTCTTCCTGCACGCGGCCCTGTCCGGGGGGCAAGTCGCGCACACGGTCCATGAGCGGCACGAATTCGGGCGCGATCCGGCCCAGGCTGCGCATGTCAGACGATTCGGAGTCCAGCTCCAGCATCGTTTCGGCCGCACGGTTGATAAAGGCAAGCTGGCCTTCCGAATCCAGCCCGATCACCCCCGCCGTCACCGAACCGAGCACCGAATCGAACAGCCGCCGACGGGCGTCGATCTGTCGGTTGTTTTCCAGCAAGCGCTCGCGCTGCCCCTTCAACTGACGTGTCATCTGGTTGAAAACCCGCCCCAGAAGCGCGATTTCGTCATCGTCGTGCACGACGCGGACCTGCACGTCCAGGTCCCCCGCGCCCACCTGCTCGGCCGCTTCGGCCAGGCGCCCGACGGGCCGGGCCAGCCGCTCGGCGAAATTGAGCCCCATCCAGACCGATGCGAGGATCAGGATCAGCGCAAAGCCAAGGTAAAGCGCGCCGAACTGGAACAGGATGCGTCCGCGATCCTGTTCCAGTTGCTGATAGAAGGCGACGGTTTCGCGCGTGTCATCCAGCAGCGACAGGATCGCGCCATCGACGACGCGCGACACGTACAGGTAGCGGTCAAAGAAATCGTCCAGCGGAACCAGGGCCCGAAACTCGTTGCGGGGCCAGTCGCGTATCAACACGGTGCCGTCGCGCGCACGCTCCAGGTCTTGCGCGGCGATAGGCACGAAATTGAACCGGTAGGACCGCTCACCGCGCGCCCGGATGTCACCCGCGCCATCGACGACGAACGCGACCCGCAGGCCGCGCTGCACGCGCGCCTGCGCTTCCGACAAAAGGTTGCGCAACTCGCCTTCGTCCAGCATGGGAAACACCCGGCGCGCGGCGTCCAGATAGGCGGCCAGATCCTGCGCGTCCTTGCGCAGATCGCGCTCTTGCTCGAACTGGTAGGCTTCGGCCGCCGCCAGAGAACTGCCGACAACGCGCTGCACACGGTCCGAAAACCACCCTTCCAGCCCGACATTGAGCGTGATCGCGGCGAAAACGGCAACGGTGATGGTGGGCACCATGGCGATGGCCGCGAAGAGCGTCGTCAAACGCAGGTGCAGGCGCGACCCGGCTGAATCCTTGCGCCGCGCCGCGACCAGCCGCGCGATCCGCATCGCGACCAGCCCCGCGACCAGCAACATGTAGACCAGATCGGCCAGCAACACCAAGGCCAGGCCAGATGTGTTGAACACGGCATCCAACGGGCCAAGCGCCAGAAGTGTCAGCAAAACCAGAAACGGACCGGCCAGCACCAGCGCGATAGCCCCCGCCGCAGTTCCCCGCCGGTTGCCAGAGATCATGGACCGCCGCAGCAGACCCGCATAGAATGCCGTTTGCCCCAAAGGGTCCCCGTCAAATTCACCGCCAACGCGGACGTTACACCGCCCGTTTGTGTGGATAATGCCACAGTATATGTGGTAATTCTACATCAAAATGGAAAAATCAGGCAAGCTTGCGCCGCCGGGACACTTCTATATCCAGTTCGGTTATCTTCTTGCGCAGGGTATTGCGGTTTATTCCCAGCAATTCGGCGCAGCGCGCCTGGTTGCCTGCCGTGGCATCCAGCGCGATTTCGATCAGCGGCACCTCTATCTCGCGCAGGATACGGGCATACAGGCCGGGTTGCGGTAGATCCTGCCCGTGCAGATCGAAATAGCGTTTCAGATGGCGCGCGGCGGAATCTGACAGGGACTCACCGCCCATATCCTCGCCGACGGCCATGGCCGAGGGCTGGCTTTTCAACGCCAGTTCCATTTCCGGACGGGCAATGACCGCGTCTTGCCCGGTCAGGGTCAGCCGCCGCAAGGTGTTTTGCAACTGGCGCACATTGCCCGGCCAGGAATACCCGCGCACAAGGTCCAGCGCGTCGGGCGAGAGCGCGCGCAACGTCGCCCCGTCATCGGCGGCCTGCGACAGGAAATGCTGTGCCAAGGGTTCAAGATCGTCGATACGCTCGCGCAGGGCGGGCACGGCCAGGGTGACGCCGCTCAACCGGTAATACAAATCCTCGCGCAAGCCGCCATCGCCCATGGCTTGAACCAGGTTCGTCTGCGCTGTCGCCATGATGCGCGGGCCATCATCGGACAAGCTGTCAAGCAGGCGTGCGACCCGCAACTGCGCCTCCGGGTCGTAAGAGGCCAATTCGTCAAGCAACAACGACCCCGACCGCACCCGGGACACCAGCGCCTGCGCCGAGTCGGGGGTGCGAAAATCTTCTGCATTGGCCGAAATGAAAGGCTGCCCGCGACGGTCCGACAGGTCGTGCAGCGTGCGCGCGATCAGCGATTTCCCGGTGCCGGATTCGCCGGTTATCAGCACCGGCATGGTCGAATTCATCACCCGCGCGATCAGCCGATACAATTCCTGCATGACCGGCGTGCGCCCGACCAGCGGCAGCGCTTCCATGCTGGACATGTCGCCGCGCGGCGCGGGTTTGGGGTCCGTCCCGGCCTGCGCCGAGGCCGCGACAAGCTTGCGGTTTTTCATCGCCGCACCGGCGCGTTTCAGCAGGTCGGGCAGATCGAACGGCTTGGGCAGGTAGTCATGCGCATCGACCTCGTTGGCCTGGATCGCGGTCATGATGGTGTTCTGCGCCGAAATGACGATCACCGGCAGATCGGGCCGTTCATGGCTGATCTTCGGAATCATCTCTATCCCGTTTCCATCGGGCATCATCACGTCGGTGATGACCAAGTCGCCACGTCCTTCCTCGACCCAGCGCATCAGCGTGGTCAGGCTGGAGGTCGCATGCACCTTGCAGCCCGCCCGCGTCAGGGCTTGCGTCAGCACCGTGCGGATGGTGCGATCGTCATCGGCAACCAGAACCGTGCCATCCATCAGGAAAGCTCCTCTTGCTGTGCCGCGCGCGCCTCGGGTTCCGGGGCGCGCGGCAGGGAAATGCGAAACATCGTGCGACCGGGCCGGCTTTCGACCGCCACCCAGCCTTGATGCGCAGAGATGATCTTTGACACCAGGGCCAGGCCCAACCCGGTCCCGTTCTCGCGCCCCGACACGAAGGGGTCGAACACCTCTTCGGCGATTTCAGAGGGCAGACCGGGACCGTCGTCGATGATCTCGACATGGATCGGCAACCGGACGTCGCGCCCGTCCGGGCCGCGGACGCGCAAGGATTGCTCGAAGAAACTGCGAATCCGGATCGTGCCCCCGTCGGGCTGCGCCTGCGCGGCATTTTTCAACAGGTTCAGAAAGACCTGCAACAACTGGTCGCCATCGGCCCAGACCGGCGGCAGGGACGGATCATAGGCATCCTTGATCCGCATATGCGCGGCGAACCCCACCTCTGCCGAGCGGCGCGCGCGTTCCAGAATATCGTGAATGTTGATCGCGCGACAGGCGGGCGGTCGCTGGTTGCCGAATTGCTCGACCTGGTCCAGCAGGTTCACGATCCGCTGGGTTTCGGCCACGATCAGGTCGGTCAGGTCGCGGTCCTGCGGACCCAGCCCCATCGACAGCAATTGCGCCGCCCCGGTGATCCCGGCCAGCGGGTTCTTGATTTCATGCGCCAGCATTTGCGACATGCCGATGGCCGACCGCGCGGCGTTGCGGATACCTTCGGCCTGCCCCAGCTTGCCCGCGATCTCGCGCGGGGTGACCAGCATCAGCACCAGGTCGCGCCGGTCGCCCATCAGCGCCAGTTGCAGCGAACACAGCACGGGCTTGCGCGCGCCGATCTTGACACTGGCATCGTTGATGAAGACCGGTGCCCGGTTGATGCGGCACCGCTCCAGCGCGCGCTCGATTTCCGCATCGACCTGAAGCAGTTGCGCGAGCGGACGCCCCAGCACCGCCCGGCGCGACAGGCTGAGGAACTGTTCCGCCGCCGGGTTGCAATCGGCCACGCATTCCAGATCGTCGGCCTGCCCGATCATGAAGGCGGGCGCGGGCAAAGCCGCCCAGATCGTGCCTGTTGCCGGAGGGGTCATGCCGCGACCTCTGACACCGGGGCCAAGAGGTCCGGCAACAGCGCCAGCACCTGAGCAGGGTCGGTCGCGGTCAGCGCGGCGCGGCGCGCCTGCGCATCGCCGCCCGCCGCATCCGCATACCACCCCAGGTGCTTGCGCGCGACACGCAGTCCCAGATCACGGCCATAAAAGCTTAGCATCGCGTCATAATGCGCGCCGACAAGGGCCACGAGCTGCGCGCCCCGCGGCACCTTTGGGGCCGGACGCCCCGCGAGGTTGGCCGCGATCTGCGCCAGCAGCCATGGCCGCCCTTGCGCCCCGCGCCCGACCATGACACCCGCCGCGCCGGACTGCGCCAGTGCCTGACGCGCGACAGCGGGCGAGGTGATGTCACCATTGGCGATAACCGGCACATCCACCGCCTGCACCACCGGCGCGATGGCGGCCCAATCGGCGCGTCCCTTGTAGAACTGGCAGCGCGTGCGGCCATGGATCGTCACCATCCGCACGCCCGCGCCCACCGCGCGGCGCGCAAGCTCCGGCGCGTTCAGGCAGTCATCATCCCAGCCCAGCCGGGTTTTGAGCGTGACCGGCACATCGACCGCGCCCACCACCGCGTCGATCAGTGCCAACGCATGATCCGGGTCGCGCATCAGCGCGGAACCGGACAGACCGCCCACCACCTTCTTGGCCGGGCACCCCATGTTGATGTCGATGACCCGCGCGCCCTGATCGGCCAGCATCCGCGCGGCTTCGGCCATCCAGCGCGCGTCGCGCCCGGCAAGCTGAACGGCGGTGTGGCCGTCCCCCATGCCCAATTCAGCCTTGGCACGCGCAGAGGGGCGGGCGCGCACCATATCCTCGGACGCGACCATTTCCGACACGACCAACGACGCGCCAAAGCGCGCCACGACCCGCCGAAATGGCAGGTCGGTTATTCCGGCCAACGGGGCCAGGATGACCGGACACGCGTCGCCCGTGGCAGAAATGCAGAAGTCGGTCATCGGATGCGGCAGCAGGTGTTTTTCATGCGTGAAGCAATAGTCCGATGCCCGTGTCAAAGCAAACCGAAGCACGGATTCCTTGGCGCATTTTTCATCAAATGCCCAATTTACAGGCATCGCCCCGGATTGATCGCGCGCATTGTCAGCACCCCGTGCCTCGGCCTATAGAGAGCGCAGGAAACACAGAGACACCGCCCCATGCCCACAGCCGCCATCATCGTCGCCGCCGGGCGCGGCACCCGCGCGGGCGACGGCCCGCCCAAGCAATGGCGCAAGCTTGGCGGGCGTCCAGTGCTGGCGTGGACGCTGGATGCGCTGCGCGCGGGCGGGCTGACCCGGCTGGTGCTGGTGCTGCACCCTGATGACATGGCGCGCGCGGCGGCGCTGGACCTGCGCGACGTGACATGCGTGGCGGGCGGGACGACGCGCACGGCCTCGGTGCGCGCCGCGCTCGACGCGCTGACCACCGCTCCACCCGGCCGAGTGCTGATCCATGACGGCGCGCGGCCCTTTGTCAGCCCCCGCGTGATTGGCGATGTGATCGCCGCACTGGACGACGCGCCCGCCGCGGCCCCCGCGCTGGCCGTGGTGGATGCCTTGTGGCGCGGGGCGGAAGGCCGCGTGGGCGAGGCCGTGCCACGCGACGGCCTTTACCGCGCGCAAACCCCGCAAGGGTTTCATTTCGCACCCCTTCTGGCAGCCCACACGGCATGGCCCGGCGACGCGCCCGATGATGTGGAAATCACCCGCGCGCATGGCTTGCGCGTGGCGCTGGTGCCGGGTTGCGAGGAGAATTTCAAACTGACCTACCCGGCAGATTTCACCCGCGCCGACGCGCTGCTGCAAGCAAGGACACCGCAGATGACCGATATTCGCCTTGGCAATGGCTATGACGTGCACCGCTTCGGCCCCGGCGATGGCTGCTGGCTGTGCGGGGTCAAGGTGCCGCATGACCGCGCGCTACAGGGCCATTCCGACGCGGATGTCGGCATGCACGCCCTGACCGACGCGATTTACGGCGCGCTGGCCGAAGGCGACATTGGCCGCCATTTTCCGCCAAGCGACCCGCAATGGAAAGGCGCGGAAAGCCATATCTTCCTGCGCCACGCGCTGGAGCTGGCACATGCGCGCGGCTACGCGCTGTCCAATTGCGATGTGACGCTGGTTTGCGAACGGCCCAAGATCGGGCCGCATGCGGACGCGATGCAGGCCGAACTCGCCCGCATCATGGGGGTCGAGATCGGGCGCGTCAGCGTGAAGGCCACCACGTCCGAACGGCTGGGCTTCACGGGCCGCGAGGAAGGCATCGCGGCGCTTGCCACGGCCTGCCTGATCGCAGATCGAGGTGTCGGAATTTGAGTATTTTTGGCAAGATGAAAAGGGGTCGCACATGCGCCTGACGAACATGATCGCCACATTCGGGGGCGTGGGCTACCTGCGCCCCGCGCCCGGCACATGGGGGTCTTTGGCCGCTTTGCCCGCGGCCTGGGCCTTGCATGTCCTGGGCGGGTTCTGGTTGCTGCTGATCGCCACCTTGGTGGCCTTCGCGCTTGGCTGGTGGGCCACGATTGCCGAGACGCGCGGACAACCCGACGCCGACCCGTCGGAGATCGTCATCGACGAGGTGGTGGGGATGTGGATCGCGCTGTGGCCGGTGTCCCTGGGCGCGATGATGCAAGGCGTGGCCGTGACCGCGCTTTGGCCCGGCTGGATCGCGGCGTTCCTGGCGTTCCGCGCGTTCGACATCTGGAAGCCCGGCC
>JAAAPG010000248.1 GCA_009908405.1 Alphaproteobacteria bacterium
AACCAACCATCAGCACCGGCGCGGGCGGGTTGTCGATTTTCAGCGCACCGGGATCGCCCTCGCCTTCCAGCGTGGCGATCAGCTCGTCATGCACGATCTTGACGACCTGCTGGCCCGGAGTGATCGACTTTGTAACCGACGCGCCCGTCGCCTTTTTCTGCACCCGCTTGACGAAATCGCGCGTAACCGGCAGCGACACGTCGGCTTCCAGAAGCGCCACGCGCACTTCGCGCAGCGCGGCGCGGACGTCATCCTCTGACAGAGCGCCCTGTTTCGTCAGCCGGTCAAAGACGCCGGACAGCCGGTCTGACAGGTTCTCGAACATGCGCATCACTCCCGCCCCAAGGGGCCATTCAAACCGGTTTTGCACCCACGGGCGCAACGCGCTGGCGGGTGGCGATCCTTGCATAAGCACAGGACCGGAAGGCTTACGCTTCCGGGCATTTCCATGGGCGATAGGCTGCCGCGCGCCCAGAGTCAAGCAAAAGGGCCCGACCCGCGCGATCGTGAGTTGAATTTTGCGGGCATGGTGCTTTGTCGTAAGTTTGAAAGGAGACGTCATGACCCGCCACCTTGCCCCGTTGCTTGCTGCAAGCCTGCCCATCGCCCTGCCTGCCCACGCGCAGGACTACACCGTAGAGGTCTTGCAAGACAATCTTGACCGCCCCTGGGCGCTGGAGTTTCTGCCCGGAACCGACCGCATTGCGCTGACCCTGCGCGGGGGTGACGTGATGCTGTGGCACCCGGATGGGCTGGTCGAATTGTCAGGCGCGCCCGACGTGGTGTTCGGCGGCCAAGGTGGGCTTCTGGACATCGCCGCCGCGCCCGATTTCGCGCAAAGCGGCTGGCTGTACATGACATGGACGGGTGCGCGCGACGGCGGCACGACCACCCATCTGGGCCGCGCGCGGCTGGATGGCATGGCCCTGCGCGATCTGGACGTGCTGCAGGCGGTCAGCCCCGGTATTGACAGCGGCGCGCATTTCGGGTCGCGCATTGCCTTTGCCGATGGCCATGTCTTCGCCGGGTTCGGCGACCGCGGCTTCAAGAATTTCGGCCCCGATCACATTGCCCAAGACCTTGGCAGCGAGAACGGGTCTGTCATCCGCCTGACGCTGGACGGCGACATCCCCGCTGATAACCCCTTTGCCGGGCAGGATGGCGCGGCAGGCGCGATCTGGTCCTATGGCCACCGCAATATTCAGGGCATGACGGTGCATCCCGAAACCGGCGCGCTGTGGGTTGCCGAACATGGCGAAGCGGGCGGGGACGAGGTGAATGTCATCGAGCGCGGCGGCAATTACGGCTGGCCGCTGGCGTCGCATGCCGTGACCTATCGCGGCGGCAACGCATTCGCCCCGCCCCATCAACCCGGCGACGGGTTCGTCGCCCCGGTATTCCACTGGCCCGCCGGGCGCGACAACCACAACCCGCCGTCCGGCATGGCGTTTTACACCGGCGATGCTTTTCCAGACTGGCAAGGCCACCTGCTGGTCGGCAACCTGTTGCACCGCTATCTGGCGCTGTTCGACGAAGATAACGGCCAGATCACCCCGGTCGCCCGCCTGCTGGAAAATCGCAACTGGCGCATCCGTGACGTGGCGGTCGGGCCGGATGACGGGTTCATCTATGTCCTGACCGATGGCGAGGATGGCAAGCTGATCCGCCTACGCCCGGCGGGGTGATTGCCCGGAAATGCCGAAAGCACCTGTCGGCTTTCCGCGCTAGTCGGCAGGGCGCGGCGCGGCTAGGGTGGGCCTGTATCAGACCAAAGGCCCGCCCATGACCCAGCCCATAGCCCCCACCCGCTATTTCGTGCCCAAGGGCGGCCTGCCCCCGCAATCGCAGCTTGTCACGGGCCGCGCCATGTTCACCGAGGCCTTCGCGGTCATCCCGCGCGGTGTGCTGTCCGATATCGTGACCAGCGCCCTGCCGTTTTGGGACAAGGCGCGCTTCTGGGTGCTGGCCCGCCCGCTGAGCGGCTTTGCCGAAACCTTCTCGCAATACATTGTCGAACTGGGCGCGGGCGGCGGCAGCGACCGGCCCGAATCCGACCCGAACGCCGAAGGCGCGCTTTTCGTGGTCGAGGGCGCGGTCCAGATCACGCTGGACGAAGTGGACCACAGCCTGACCGAAGGCGGCTTTGCCTACCTTCCCGCCGGGGCTGCATGGACCGTAACCGCCCCCGATGGCGCCGTCTTTCACTGGATTCGCAAACGCTACATCGCGGTCGATGG
This sequence comes from Alphaproteobacteria bacterium, assembly GCA_009908405.1. Taxonomy (GTDB): domain Bacteria; phylum Pseudomonadota; class Alphaproteobacteria; order Rhodobacterales; family Rhodobacteraceae; genus Roseinatronobacter. The sequence continues at coordinate 2,238 of JAAAPG010000248.1, forward strand.
CCTGCCCGCGCCAGAGGCGTTCTTTGCGCAGGACCAGGACATCGCCCCGTCAGAAATGCCCGACACCAATGGCGGCTGGGCCACCACCCGCTTCATGGACCCTGCCGATTTGCGCCATGACATGCATGTCACCATCGTCACGCTGCAACCGGGCGCGGTCATCCCGTTCGACGAAACCCATGTCATGGAACACGGGCTGTACGTGTTGCAAGGCAAGGGCGTCTACCACCTGAACCAACAATGGGTCGAAGTGGAAGCGGGCGATTTCATGTGGCTGCGCGCCTTTTGCCCGCAAGCCTGCTACGCCGGTGGGCCAGACCCGTTCCGCTACCTGCTATACAAGGACGTGAACCGCCACGCCGCTTTGCCCTAGGCCAAAACTGGACTTGCGCCGCCCCCCCCCGCCG
>JAAAPG010000291.1 GCA_009908405.1 Alphaproteobacteria bacterium
AAATATAGGCAGAGCCGTCGATCAAATGCAGGTGGCTGTCCTTGCCGAAAGTCATCTTGCGCGGCTCCTGTCGGTTGGGCATGTTGGCCCCGATTATCGTTGGCAAAAGGTATTTCACATGCGACTTCTCTGTTCAATCGCGACTCTGTGCGCATGGGCCGGGGCGGCCCCGGCGATGGAGCTGCCCGATTGCGAGCTGATCCCCGGCAGCCCCGACAGTTGCAGCCCCATCGTGGCCTGCATGCCGGGCGATGATACCTACCTGGTCGGTCGTCTGATCGGCTGGGATGAAGGCACCCTGTCGGGCGTGACGAATGCGGGCACAAGTTGCATCGGCACATGGCGTGTGACCGGCCTTGGCGTGGGGCTCGCGCGGTTTGCTTGCGATGACGGGCTGGAAGGGCGGCTGGTCTATTACTACCAGGACGGCGAAACCGGCACCACGCATGGGCGCGGGTTAATCAGTGGCTTTGGCTATATCGAGGCGTGGTCGGGCCATAACATACAGCAATTTCTGGACCTGACGGGCCGCCGCGTGGATGGTGATTTGATGTGCGGCGCGACGCCGATGCTGATCAGCTAGCCCTCAGGCCGCATCATCCGCGAAATCGGCGTGGATGAAGCGCTTGTCGCAATAGGGGCATTCGACAATGCCGGTGTCATGCGACACCGACAGCCAGACGCGCGGGTGCCCCAACGCGCCTTCGCCGCCGTCGCAACATACCCGCATGGCGGTCACGATCTCTGTTTCCGGGGCATCATGGGGCAGGGAGGCGGTCATGGGGTTGTCCTTGTCGCTGGCGGCGCGCTGGCCTAGATACGCATGGACCATAACAAATCGGGCGCGCGCGGCAAGATCGCATGCGCAAAGGAACAGCATGACCAGACAGGCAATCGAGATCACCGGCCTTCGCAAGACCTATGCGGGCCAGAAGGGCGAGCCGGACAAGACCGCGCTGAACGGGGTGGACCTGAGCATTCCGGCGGGCAGCATTTTCGGCCTTCTGGGGCCGAACGGAGCGGGGAAATCGACGCTTATCAATATTCTGGCAGGGCTGGTGAACAAGACCTCTGGCCAAGTTGGTATCTGGGGTTTTGACCAGGATGTGAACCCGCGCCAGTCGCGCGCGGCCATCGGCGTGATGCCGCAGGAATTGAACATCGACCCGTTCTTTACCCCGCGCGGCGCGCTGGACGTGCAGGCGGGTCTATACGGCGTGCCGAAATCCGAACGCCGGACCGAGGACATCCTGGAACTGATCGGGCTGTCGGACAAGGCCGAGGCCTATGCGCGCACGCTCTCGGGGGGGATGCGGCGGCGCTTGCTGCTGGGCAAGGCGCTGGTGCACAACCCCGCCGTCCTGGTGCTGGACGAACCCACCGCGGGCGTGGATATCGAGCTGCGCCAGATGCTGTGGGACAACGTGCGCGCGCTGAACAAGCAGGGCATGACCATCATCCTGACCACGCATTACCTGGAAGAGGCCGAGGAGATGTGCGACGAGATCGCCATCATCAACCACGGCGAAGTGGTGGTCCGCGACACGACCGCGACGCTCTTGGGCCAGTTGGACGCGAAAACGCTGGTCCTGACGCTGGAGCGCGACACGGCCCTGACCCTGCCCGAGGGCGTGACGCAGGACCGCAAGCCCGACGGGCGGCTGGCGTTGACCTATCGGCGCAGCCAGATCAGTGCGGGGCAAATCTTGGCGGCGGTCGCGGAGGCGGGCGGTGTGGTGGTCGATGTCACGTCAGAGGAACCCGACCTTCAGGATGTGTTCCTGTCGCTGACCCGCTCGGCCGCCTGATCGTTCAGGCTGGGCCGCAGGTCCATCCAGCCGCAGGCGCGGGCGTAGATCCGGGGGTCGATCGTGTCGCATGCCGCGATGTCTCGCCTGTGCCCGCGCGACCGCCACAGGCGCCATCGCCATTTGTATAGATCTCGGGCGCTGCGTGTGATCTTTATCACCGGGGTTTTCAGCGGCAGCATGCCCGGCCATTTGCGGGCCATGTGGCGAAACGCGGCTTCGAAATGGTGATCCAGCGTTTCCTTGTAGCCGTCATTATGGATCAGCGGCAGCGCCACCGCGTACGCGCCAAGCCCCTTGTCGCGGGCCTGGCAGACAATATCGGTGCCATACATGTGCCAGCCGTTCAGCCCCTCGTCAAAGCGCAACCCCGCGCCGCGGCGCATCACGATCAGCAGTTCGTCGAAGGACTGCACCGGGACCGGGGCCATGGGCATCAGGCCGGCGATGAACCCGATGGAACTCGACCAGACCGGGCCAAAACCGCGGCTGTTCATGGCAATGCCGAACGCGCCCAGCAGCGCCCAGTCCGGGTCGGTGGCCTCGACTTCGGCAATGCGTTGGCAAAGCAGCGCATCCCAGCCCAGCGGCAAATAGACATCGTGGTGCAGGAAGACGACGATCTCGGCCTCTGTCCGGTCCAGCCCGGTATTGTAGGCCTGCGCGGCAGAGGGCGCGTTCTCGACCACCTCCAGCGGGTAGTCGCCCGATTCGATCGCGGGGGACCGCATCAGGTTTTCCGCCAGAATGCGCGGATCGTTCGACGCGCAGACAAAGGCGATGCTCGGGGCAGACATGGCTCAATCAACCTTTTCGGGCTTTTGGGGGCG
>JAAAPG010000273.1 GCA_009908405.1 Alphaproteobacteria bacterium
GGAACACGCCATGGGGCAGGTCGGTGTCGGAGCGTCGCCGCTGTCGATCCTGGTGTTGTTGCTGACCTTCGCCGGGATGATCCTTGGCACGTTTGCCGCCGTGCGCTGGGTGCACAAACGCCCCGTCGCAAGCCTGTTCGGCCCGCGCGCGCTGTTGCTGCGCGACTTCGGCGTGGCCTTCGGGGTATTCATGGCGGTGTCGCTGCCGGGGATTGCCTGGGTTCTGGCCTCTGGCACGCTGACACCGGGGGTGCCCTTGGCGACCTGGGCAATGTTTGTCGTGCCGGTGCTTTTGGGCCTGCTGCTGCAGACCGGCGCCGAGGAAATCGTCTTTCGCGGCTACCTGCAACAACAGCTTGCCGCGCGCTTCGCGGCACGCTGGGTGTCTTTCGTGGTGCCGTCCATCCTGTTCGGGCTGTTGCATTACGCGCCCGAAGAAATGGGGCAGGGCACGTGGTTGCTCGTGGGTGTAACCGGGTTCTTTGGCTTGCTGATGGCCGATCTGACCGCGCGCAGCGGATCGCTCGGGCTGGCCTGGGGCATGCATTTCGGCAATAACATCCTGGCGATCCTGCTGTTCACCACCGGAGAGGCGCTCGACGGCGTCGCCCTTTACCGTCTGCCCTATTCCTTGACGGATCCGTCCAGCATAGCAGGGCTTTTGGTGGCCGATCTGGCCGGTCTGCTGGTGGTCTGGGCGCTGTTGCGGCGTTACCTGCGAGGTCGCTGATTGCATTTGCCACGCGCTTTGCTTATCTCGGCGCAAAGCCTGCGCAGGGATGCCCCATGAACTGGATCACCAATTACGTTCGCCCCACGATCAACTCGTTCTTTACCAAGCGCGAGATGCCGGAAAACCTGTGGGAAAAATGCCCGGCCTGCGGGACGATGCTGTTTCACCGTGAATTGACCGACAATCAACAGGTGTGCACCAGTTGCGGGCACCACATGGCGCTGACCCCGCGCGAGCGGTTTGCCGGGTTCTTCGATGGTGGGCTGTACCAGGAAATCGAGGTGCCTGCGCCCTTGCCCGACCCGCTGCAATTCCGCGACCAGAAGAAATATCCCGACCGGATGAAGGCCGCGCAAAAGGCGACGGGCGAGCGCGAGGCGATGCTGGTTGCCGAGGGCGAGGTGCTGCGCACCAAGCTGGTCGCCGTGGCGCAGGATTTCAGCTTCATGGCCGGGTCGATGGGCATGTATGTGGGCAATGCCATCATTGCCGCCGCCGAACATGCCGTGGCGCGCAAACTGCCCTTGGTGCTGTTTTCCGCCGCGGGTGGTGCGCGGATGCAGGAAGGCATCCTGTCGCTGATGCAGATGCCGCGCACCACCGTGGCCATCGACATGCTGCGCGAGGCCGGGCTGCCCTATATCGTGGTGCTGACGGACCCGACAACGGGCGGCGTGACCGCCAGCTATGCCATGCTGGGCGATGTCCAGATCGCAGAGCCGGGCGCGTTGATCTGCTTTGCCGGGCCGCGCGTGATTGAACAGACCATCCGCGAAACCTTGCCCGAAGGCTTCCAGCGCGCCGAATACCTGCTGGACCACGGCATGCTGGACCGCGTGACGCCGCGCAAGGAACAACGCGCGGAAATCGCCACGATCCTGCGTATGCTGACCGGGCAAAGCGCGGTGGTGCATGGCGATCTGCCGCCTCCGCCGCCTGCGCCTGTACCGGCGGACTGACATGACCCAGGGCTCTGACGCGCTGTTGGCGCGGATGATGGCGTTTCATCCCAAGATCATCGACCTGACGCTGGACCGCGTCTGGCGGCTGCTGGCGGCGCTGGACCACCCGGAACGGCGTTTGCCCCCCGTCATCCATATTGCAGGCACCAATGGCAAGGGCAGCACGCAGGCCATGATCCGCGCCGGGCTGCAAGGGGTGGGCCTGTCCGTTCACGCCTATACCAGCCCGCACTTGGCGCGGTTTCACGAACGCATCCGGCTGGCGGGCGATTTGATCTCGGAAGATACGCTGAGCGATGTTCTGGACGAATGCTTGCAGGCCAATGGCGCGGACCCGATCACCTATTTCGAGATCACGACCTGCGCCGCCCTTCTGGCCTTTGCCCGCACCCCGGCCGATTACACGCTGCTGGAAGTGGGTCTTGGCGGGCGGCTGGACGCCACCAACGTGGTCGAGGCGCCGGCCCTGACCCTTATCACCCCGGTCAGCTTGGACCATGAACAATACCTGGGCGACACGCTGGCAAAGATCGCGGGCGAGAAAGCCGGGATCATGAAACGCGGTGTGCCCTGCGTGGTGGCCGCACAAGACGATGAGGCGCTGGACGTGATCGAAGCGCGCGCCGCCCGGCTGGGCGTGCCGCTGACGGTGCAGGGTCAGCACTGGCATGTCACGACCGAAGCGGGGCGGCTGGTCTATCAGGACGAAACCGGCCTGCTGGACCTGCCCTTGCCGCGCCTGGCCGGGCCGCACCAGGTGCAGAATGCCGGAACCGCGATTGCGGCGCTGCGTGCGCTGGGCCACGGCACCGGGGCCGAAGCGGCTGTCACCCGCACGGACTGGCCCGCGCGGATGCAGCGCCTGCGCCATGGGCCGTTGGTCGATGTGTTGCCGGGCGGCACGCTCTGGCTGGATGGC
>JAAAPG010000198.1 GCA_009908405.1 Alphaproteobacteria bacterium
GGCGAACCCGTAAACGGCGCTATCCCTGCCGCCGGAAGGTCAGGTAATGCGGGCGGCGCCCTTCGCGCAGGGCCTTTTGTTCATAGCGGGTGGAAACCCAATCCTCCCACGGGATATGCCGATCCTGCGGGTCGGGCGACAGGTTGTCGAACCCGGCTGGCGGCACTTCTTCCAAGGTCTGGCGCACGTAGTCGGGGATATCCGTCGCCACGCGAAATTCCGCGCCGGGGCGCAGCACGCGCGCCAAGGGCAACAGGTGATCGGGCGTGACGAAACGGCGGCGGTGGTGGCGCGCCTTGGGCCACGGGTCCGGATACAGCAGGAACGCGCGGTCCAGGCAGGCATCGGGCAGCACGTCGAACAGGTCGCGCACATCCCACGGATACAGGCGCAGGTTCGACACGCCCGCCGCCCGGACCTTGCCCAGCGCCATGGCGACACCGTTCAGATACGGCTCGCAGCCAATGATACCGACATGCGGGTTGCGCTTGGCCTGGTAGACCAGATGCTCGCCACCGCCGAAGCCCACTTCCAGCCACAGGGGCCGGGCGTCGGCAAAGAACCCGATCGGGGCAACCGTGTGGCGATCGGGGTTTTCATCAAGACTGACGCCGCGCAATTCCAGCGCGGGCAAATCCTCTGACAGATACCGCTTTTGCGCCGGTTTCAGGGCCTTGCCCTTGATCCGCCCGTAGAAATTGCGTGTATCTTGCGTCATCTCTGTCCCCTTGTCGCGGCGGCGGTATGGCGCGCGGGGCCGGGACGGTCAAGCGCCCAAAGGGGCCGGGGTTTACATTCCGGGCCGCACGCGGCACCCTCGGGGCCAGAGTAACCGCGCGAGATTGCGCGCCTCGGCCAACCCACTCCCCCACATTCGGAAGGATATCCCATGACGCACGCAACTGCGGGCAAGACTGTTCGCATTCATTACACCGGCACGTTGGAAGACGGCTCTGTCTTTGACAGCTCCGAAGGGCGCGATCCGCTGGAATTCACCGTGGGCTCCGGCCAGATCATCCCCGGTCTGGACCGCGCCATCGACGGCATGTCCACCGGCGAGCAGAAAACCGTGACCATCCCGTCCGCCGAAGCCTATGGCGACTACCAGGCAGAGGCCAAGCAGGACGTGCCGCGCGAGCAGATCCCGGCCGATATCCCGCTCGATCCCGGCACCATGCTGAACATGCAGACGCCGGACGGGCGGCAGGTTCCGGTGCAAGTGGCCGAGGTGACCGACAGCACCGTGACGCTGGACGCCAACCACCCGCTGGCGGGCAAGGACCTGACCTTCGCGGTGGAACTGGTGTCTGTCGCCTGATCGCGGTGCAACCAAGGGTGCGTGCAAGCACGCACCCTACGCCATGAAGCGCCGCCGCCCGGTAGAACGGGTAGGGTGTGTGCTTGCACGCACCCTTGCTTCGGTTCAGACCCCGCGCGAAATGGCTGCGATCCCGGTGCGCGCCACTTCGATCAAGCCCAAGGGCTGCATCAGCTCGGCAAAGGCATCGACCTTTTGCGGTGTGCCGGTCATCTCGAACACGAAGCTCTCCAGCGTCGAATCCACCACGTTGGCGCGGAAAATCTCGGCCAGGCGCAGCGCTTCGATCCGCGCATCGCCGCTGCCCTTGACCTTGAACAACGCCAATTCGCGCTGCACGTTCGGACCTTCCAGCGTCAGGTCATGCACGCGGTGCACCACCACCATGCGTTCCAACTGCGCCTTGATCTGCACGATCACCTGCGGCGTGCCGCTGGTGACGACCGTAATGCGAGAGCGGTGGCCGGAATGGTCCACCTCTGCCACGGTCAGGCTGTCGATGTTGTAGCCACGCGCCGAGAACAGCCCGATCACCCGCGCCAGCACGCCGGATTCGTTATCGACGATCACGGCGAGGGTGTGCGTTTCGATCACCTCTGCATTCGGGTCGCGCAGGTCGTAGGCGCTATGTTTCGACGCGCCTTTCTGGATATTGAGGGGGGACATGTGATTATGACTCCGATGCTTGAACATCGCCGAAAAGGCGCATGAATAGGTCATGGGTGGTTGTAAGTGGCGTGAAGCGGCTCTTTGCGACAACGCGGATCGCATCGCGAATCCCTTTTTCGCCCTGCGCGTTGCCTTTGACATGTCTGGCGCGTTTGTCGCCCGGATCGGGCAGCGGCTCTCCCGGTTGTCCGCCGAACCACAGGTATTTCATCGGTTCCAGGCTGTCCGGCGCGACCTCTGCCCAGATCACGCATCCCCCCGGCTTCGACGCCAGCGCGGTGTTGATTTTCTGGCTGCGCGCGCGGGCACCATGCTTGCTGGCTTTTAGCTGGACGTGACGCATGACACCATCGCAGGCCAGAACAAGATCATACCCCTGCGCATCCGTTTGGGTGCGGGCAACTTCGACAAAGCGGTCTTGCTCCCATCCGAACGCACAGATTTTGGCGAGGAGGATATACTCGATATACTCCTCACGCGTTGACGAATGCAGGGAATGCTTGTCGACCATGTGTCACACCAGAACCGCTCCCTTGGCGCCGATCACGCCCTGGGTTTCCGCTTCGCCCAGCAGCATGTCGTTATGCGCGTTGCCCGACGG